>NZ_NHCK01000074.1:0-29761 GCF_002172815.1 Hyphomonas sp. TMED31
CGATCAGGATATCTGGGTGACGGGAGAGGTGGGCGCAGCCTGTCTGGGGTTCGAGGCACTGCAACGCGGCGAGTATGATTCGCCTCATGTCGCGGTCTATCGCGTGCCGANACTGCAGCCTGTNAGCGCGGCCCNCCTGATTGCGAACCATGCGAGCGCAGCGATGGATGTGTCGGACGGCCTGTTGGGGGATGCATCGGCGCTCGGNGAGGCGTCANGCGTCGGCATGAAACTGGCGCTGGAGGAGATACNGTTCGCCGGGAAAGCGACAGANATCGACACGATGCTACGTCTGGCGACATGGGGTGANGACTACCAGATCCTCTTCACCAGCGAAAAAACGCGACGCGAAACCATATTGGCCGATGCTGATGATGCGGGTGTCTCTGTTGCGCGTATTGGGGAAACTTCNCAAAAAACAGGACTCTCCATTACCTGGCGCGGAGAGGCCGTTAACCTCCCTGAAACTCTCGGCTTCGAGCATGGCTGAACTGGGCCCGGCCTGACTCGCGCCTGAAGGGAGGGATATTGCCTATTCCCCAAAGGAAAGGCAGGCTGGCGTCCTATAATAAACAGTGCATGATCAGGAAAACCTGGCGTTGAAGTTCTGTTTTAAGGGAAGGAAACGTAATCCATGTGGTATTATCTCGCTCTCGCGGCGGGTCTTTTGTCGGTCCTATATGGCTGGCTCCAGATCAATTCGATCATGAAGGCCCCGTCAGGTGATGCGCGTATGCGCGAAATCGCTCAGGCCATTCAGGAAGGCGCGAACGCCTATCTTGGCCGCCAGTACCGGACCATCGGCATTGTCGGTGTCGTGGTCGTCGTTCTGCTGGTCATCCTGTTCCGCAATTGGCAGGTGCCGCTCGGCTTCATTATCGGCGCAGCCTTGTCCGGTGCGGCCGGCTTTATTGGCATGAAAGTGTCGGTGCAGGCGAATGTGCGCACAACTGAAGCGGCGAAGTCCGGTCTGAATGCCGGTCTGAAGCTCGCGTTCAAGTCNGGCGCCATTACCGGCATGCTCGTTGTTGGCCTCGCGCTGTTGGGCATCGTGGTCTATTACGGCCTGCTTACAATGGTCACGGGCCTCAATCTCGCAGTTGAGAGTGAAAAACGCCTCGTCATCGACTCGCTTGTGGCGCTTGGCTTTGGTGCGTCCCTGATCTCGATCTTTGCGCGCCTTGGCGGCGGTATTTTCACCAAGGGTGCGGATGTCGGCGGAGATATGGTCGGCAAGGTCGAGGCCGGCATTCCGGAGGATGACCCCCGCAACGCCGCGACGATTGCAGACAATGTCGGCGACAATGTCGGCGATTGTGCCGGTATGGCCGCTGACCTGTTCGAGACGTACGCCGTAACGCTGGTAGCGACCATGGTTCTCGGCGCGATCTATTTCTCAGGCGCTCCGTACATCGTCGAAATCATGATGCTGCCGTTGGCAATTGCCGCCGTGTGTATCGTCACGTCGATCATTGGCACGTATTTCGTTAATCTCGGGCCGGGCAAGACAGATGTCATGGGGGCGCTTTACAAGGGCCTCATCGTGACGGGAATCCTGTCGATAGGTGGCTTGGCTGTGGCCGTGGCAACCGTACTGCCGAACGGTTTCGGTGTGCTGGAAGATGCCGGTACGCGCCTTGGTCTTGCAAACGACGTGTCTGGTTGGATGCTGTTTGGATGCGGTGTGGTTGGTCTGGTCGTTACAGGCCTGATCGTTGTGATCACGGCTTATTATACCGAAACCAAGTACCGTCCGGTTCGCTCCATCGCGATGGCTTCTGAATCTGGTCATGGCACAAACGTGATCCAGGGCTTGGCCGTCTCGCTTGAATCAACGGCTCTGCCAGCCATCGTGATTATTGCGGGCATCATTCTGACCTTCAATCTCGCTGGCCTCTATGGGATCGCCATTGCGACGACGACCATGCTGGCGCTTGCCGGTATCATCGTGGCGCTGGACGCGTTCGGCCCTGTTACGGACAATGCAGGCGGCATCGCTGAGATGGCGGAACTGCCGTCTGAGATCCGCGATACGACTGATGCGCTTGATGCGGTTGGCAATACGACCAAAGCTGTCACCAAGGGNTATGCNATCGGATCNGCNGGCCTNGGNGCGCTGGTNCTGTTTGCGGCCTATGCAGAAGATCTGAAATACTTCTCGGCCCGCGCGCAGGAAGGGGACTTCTTCTANAACACGGTTGCCGACTTCTCNATTGCGAATCCNTANGTCGTGGTTGGCCTCCTGTTTGGCGGTCTGCTGCCATTCCTGTTTGGTGGCCTGTCGATGATGGCTGTTGGCCGTGCGGCGCAGTCGGTGGTTGAGGAAGTGCGTCGCCAGTTCNGGGANATGCCNGGNATCATGAAAGGCGAAGTGAAGCCTGACTACAGCCGGGCCGTGGACCTGCTGACGAAGGCTGCGATCAAGGAAATGATCGTGCCGTCGCTGTTGCCAGTCCTGTCGCCTATTGTGCTCTTTGGTGCGATCTTCCTGATTGCAGGCAAGGGCGCTGCGCTCGCAGCTGTCGGGGCCATGTTGCTCGGTGTCATCGTGACGGGCCTGTTTGTCGCCATCTCGATGACGTCCGGCGGCGGTGCCTGGGACAATGCCAAGAAATACATCGAAGACGGCAATCATGGCGGCAAGGGTTCCGAAGCCCACAAGGCTGCCGTGACAGGCGATACGGTGGGTGACCCTTACAAGGACACGGCTGGNCCAGCCGTGAATCCCATGATCAAGATCACCAATATTGTGGCCCTGCTCATGCTTGCGGTGCTTGCTGGCCACTGAGCCACATGAATTTTTTATGGAAGGCCCCGGCGCGAAAGTGTCGGGGCCTTTGTTTTGAATGGAAATTTTGAAAGATAGAATAAATCTATAGATGTTCGTAAAGCAATCAATTGGTCCTATTGCGTAACTCGACGTAACCTCCTCTCATCGACGCAATCGAACTTGGGCGGCCCCCGGCCAAGTCANAGGCGGCGTGTTCAGGTGGCCTCACCAGCGGGCCGGAAACAGGTTTTCGAACCGAGCGAAAGGGATAGGATTATGGACGGCAATGATATGGGCGGTGGCGGCAAATGCCCTGTGATGCACGGAAGTCTCACGTCGACTGAAACATCTGTAACGGCCTGGTGGCCCAAATCACTCAATTTCGACATTCTGCATCANCATGACCGGAAGGTTCAGCCTTACGGACCTGATTACTCCTATCGCAAGGAAGTCGAGAAGCTCGACTATGAAGCCCTCAAGAAAGACGTGCACGCCCTCGTGACAGACAGCCAGGATTGGTGGCCAGCGGACTGGGGCAGCTATGCAGGTCTCTTCGTGCGTATGGCGTGGCACTCGGCGGGATCGTATCGACTGGCAGATGGTCGCGGCGGCGGCGGCGCAGGCAATTTGCGTTTCGCACCGCTTAATTCGTGGCCGGACAATGCCAATCTGGACAAGGCGCGCCGTCTGCTTTGGCCGATCAAGAAGAAATATGGCAACAAGCTCAGCTGGGCCGATTTGATCATTCTGGCTGGTAACGCCGCTTATGAAGTGGCTGGTCTTGAGACGTTCGGGTTTGCCTTTGGACGCGAAGACATCTGGCATCCAGAGAAAGACACGTTCTGGGGTTCCGAGAAGGAGTGGCTGACAGATTCCCGCTATGAAAAGCTGGACGAGCGCGAGTCACTCGCCAATCCGCTCGCTGCGGTGGTGATGGGACTGATCTATGTGAACCCGGAAGGTGTGAACGGAAAGCCTGACCCGGCCAGAACAGCGATGGACGTCCGCGAAACATTTAAGCGCATGGCCATGAACGACGAAGAGACTGCTGCGCTGACGGCGGGTGGCCACACAATTGGCAAATGTCACGGAAACTCTGACCCGACCGGNCTTGGACCTGAGCCNGAGGGCGAAGACGTTGTTGGTATGGGGCTGGGGTGGAAAAACTCCAACCAGTCTGGAAATGGTCGTTTCACCTTGACTGGCGGCCCTGAGGGCGCATGGACGTCGGAGCCGACAAAATGGGATGGTGGCTATCTCGACATGCTGCTGGACCATGAATGGGAGCTGACCAAGAGCCCGGCAGGCGCCTGGCAGTGGAAGCCTGTCAGCATTGACGAAGCCGACATGCCAGTCGATGTGGAGGATCCTTCCATCCGTACCATGCCGATGATGACAGATGCGGACATGGCCATGAAGGTNGATCCGATCTATCGCAAATANATGGAGAAGTTCCGCGAGGANCATGACTATTTCTCCAGGACCTTCGCGCGCGCATGGTTCAAGCTGACTCACCGCGACATGGGGCCAAAGCCTCGCTACATCGGCCCNTGGGTNCCNCAGGAGGATTTGATCTGGCAGGATCCGGTCCCTGCGGGCAGCACGGACTATGATGTGGANGCCGTCAAAGCGAAGATTGCGGACAGTGGTCTGTCTGTTGCCGACATGGTGTCGACCGCTTGGGACAGTGCCCGTACGTATCGCGGCTCTGACATGCGTGGCGGCGCGAATGGCGCGCGTATTCGCCTCGCGCCTCAGAATGACTGGGATGGCAACGAGCCAGCCCGTCTGTCNCGCGTTCTGGANNTTCTGGAGCCGATCGCAAAGGAAACCGGNGCAAGCATTGCAGATGTCATNGTTCTGGCCGGNAATGTCGGCGTAGAGCAGGCAGCGAAGGCGGCTGGANTTACAAAGACTGTGCCTTTCACACCGGGTCGTGGCGATGCGACTGCCGAGATGACGGATGCGGAATCATTTGAGCCGCTCGAGCCTCTGGTTGATGGCTACCGGAACTGGATCAAGGACGACTATGTGGTGAAGCCGGAAGAGATCCTTCTGGACCACACGCAGCTGCTGGGCCTGACCGCTCCGGAAATGACGTGCCTTGTAGGCGGNATGCGTGTCATCGGCACCAATCATGGCGGCAGCGCTCATGGTGTGTTCACAGACAATGTGGGTGCGCTGACGAACGACTTCTTTGTCAATCTGACCGATATGTCGAATACGTGGAACCCAACGGACGACGAGGGCATCTTCTCGATCCGCGATCGCCAGACTGATGCACCGAAGTGGACCGCTACACGGATTGACCTTGTNTTCGGGTCGAACTCCATCCTGCGCGCCTATGCGGAAGTGTACGCACAGGACGACAACAAGGAGAAACTGGTCGACGACTTCATCGCGGCCTGGACGAAAGTGATGGAAGCTGACCGCTTCGATACGCGCGCTTAGTCCAGAATCCTGAAATCAGAAACGCCCCGGGCAGCCGGGGCGTTTTTTTATGCGGGCTTGACGAGTGAAGAGGCCATGCGCCTNAACTCTTCCTGGCTTAGCGTTTCAGCTCTTGCTGTGGGGTCGATGTCCAACCCTTCCAGCCACTCAGCTGCTTTCAGACCATGCCGCTTGGCGAGGGGTTTCAATCCGGCCCGGAGCATCTTGCGGCGTTGGCCGAAGGCGGCGCCAGCAACTTCTTCCAGCTTGGCCAGATGAGGAAAGACTTTTTCCTGCGGTAGTGGATGCAAGACTGCGACAGCGCTGTCGACTTTCGGGGGTGGCCGGAATGCACCTGGCGGCAGTGTGAAGGCGATATGCGGATCGCAGACGGCGTGCGCGAGCACGGCAAGCCGTCCGTAATGGTCCGTATTCGGCTTGGCGCANACCCGCTCTGCCACTTCTTTCTGGAACATCAGCGCCATCTCGCCNCGCCANGGTCNCGCCTTCAGCCAGTTTACCAGAAGAGGCGTGCCAACATTGTAAGGCAGGTTGGCGATGATCATGGCCGGTGTCTCACCGCCGAGTTCAGCAATTGCCTGTTCCCAGCGAACCTTCCGCGCATCCTTCAGAATGACGTGCAATCGACCCGTTTCGGCTTCGGGCCACGTTTTAAGCGCGTCCGCAAACCGCTCGTCTGCCTCGACTGCAATGACCTTGCCTGCGCCATTGTCCAGCAGGGCGCGGGTCAGGCCACCCGGGCCGGGGCCAACTTCGATTACTGTGCGGCCTTCAACCGGACCAGCCGCCAGTGCCGTGCGCTTCAAGATATCCGGGTCGAACAGGAAATGCTGTCCAAGTGCCTTGCGGGCGGTGGCCTGCGTCAGGCCGGGGGGCGTTTCGTCACGGCTCATGCCGTTTCCTTTCTATGGTCGGCAATCAAACGCGCTTGGCGGATTGCCGCGATCAAGCTGTCNGGACGGGCGGTGCCGTNCGCGGCNGCTTCGTATCCCGTGCCGTGGTCNGGGCTGGTGCGTACGATGGGTAAGCCAAGCGTCGTGTTCACGCCTCCCCACATGTCCAACGTCTTCACCGGTATCANGCCCTGATCATGCGTCATGGNGATGATGGCATCGAAGCGACCGTCTCGGGCTTCGGCAAATACCGTATCAGCTGACCGTGCGTCTGACATATCTATACCGGCTGACCGTAATTGGTCCGCTGCCGGATTGATGATATCTATTTCTTCTCGGCCTATCGTGCCGTTCTCGCCGGCATGGGGGTTTAATCCGGTGAAAGCGAGGCGTGGGGACGTAAGGCCGAAATCTTGGCGCATGGCCGTGTCGACGATCTNGCCGAGCTTTACGAGGTCTTCCGTATTCAGTGTAGTGAACACATCTTTCAGCGCGATATGAATGGTCGCAAGGGCGACACGCAATCCGCCCCCTGTCAGCAACATGACCGGCTGAGCTGCTCTGCCCGTAGCGGTGTTGCACAGAGCGGCGACGAACTCCGTATGACCGGGGTGTGTGAACCCCGCGGCATAGAGCAGGGCCTTGTTGATAGGATTGGTGACAACAGCGTCCGCGGCTCCGGATAGGCAAAAAGCGGCGGCTTGCTCAATNGAGGCGATTATCGCTGGGGCTGAGCGGCTGTCTGGCTGCCCGCGAACCGGGAGAGGGAATGCATCAAGCGGTAGAACNGGGAGNGCTGATCCGAATACGCCGGAGGNTTCGGATGGATCGGAAATCGTTTGGGTGGGTACCTCGCCCTGATACAGATCCGGCGCGCCGATTACGAAGAACGCGCAGTCGGCTTCNCCTTTCAGCGCATTCCAGGCAGAAACGGTAATCGACGGCCCCACACCCGCAGGGTCACCCATCGTGATTGCCAAAGGAGGACGGTTCNCGTCAGNCATNGCAGGCGGTGTTCACCCAAACNGCGCGGTGCGCAAGGTCTAGCGATAGATTATCGTCGCTTCGCGGCGCAGGTCACGCAGCTCTCGTTCGGAAATCATCCCGAGTTCCTGATCCTTCAGGCGACCTTTCAGATCGTCACGGGATGGCAACGCTTCCGCGCCGTCTTCGCGGCGGCACACATACATGAGGGCAAGACCGTTGCCGGCAGCGAAGATTTCTGTCGGTTGACCAACCTCCACAGACATGACGAGGCTTTTGCCTTCGCTGCCAAGTTCTTCAATGTCGATATCGGTCAAATCAGCATGGCGCAGGTTGGATTTCGAGTTTGCGACGCTCTGAACATCCTCACAGGTCTCGATTGCGGCCATGGCTTCCTTTAGCGTGGCTTCGTCGCCATCTGTCGCTTGTAGACGCTTCAGGTCCACTTTCGTGGTCAGCTTTGCAGGCTCGCGCTTGTTCACGACGTTGAGGATGTAGACACCGTTTTCGCTNTGGATCGGGCCGATAATTCCTGGTCCGGCTGAGCCTTCCACGGCTTCCGCCAGAATGGGGTCCAAATCGCTCGTCGTGATCCAGCCCATGTCTCCGCCCGTGGCGGCTGTCGGGGCAGACGAAATACGCTGCGCCGCGATGCGGAAATCAGCGCCCTGATTCAATTGTCCNATGATGGAATTGGCCGCCTCGGTCGCTTGCGCCTTGGTCTCGGCATCTGGCGCATACAGGAAGATTTCGGAGATGCGGAATTGCGTTTGTTGCAGTGAGTTCCGTACGCGGTTCAGTTGTTCATCCACCTGATTGTCGGAAATCCGGATGCGGGAGCCATAGAGTCCCCCCATNACGCGGCTCCATGCGATTTCTGCGCGCATCTGCTCTTCCAAGCTGGCCGGATTTACACCGGCTGCGAGAAGTTGCTCTTTCAGTTGATCTCCNGTCGCGCCGGACTGACGGGCCATGTCATCGACAGCGCCGTTGATCTCATCAGGTGAGATTTCCATTTCGAANTCCGCTGCCTTTTCAAGCTGCAGGCGTTCGTCGATGAGCTGTTCCAGTGCCTGACCNGTGATTTGCTGAATTTGCTCCTGCGTTGGCTGCTGGCCGCCAAGGCTGAGCAAAAGAAGGCGGGCGCGCTGGCGAACGTCGGAATAGGAAATTGGCTGGTCGTTCACGATAGCTGCGACGCCTTCGAGCGCAAGGCGTTCTGGCGCATCGGCTTCCTGGGCGAAGGATGTGCCTCCCACGGGAAGTGCCGCGATCATGACGGCGGCGATTATCTGACGAACCATAAATGGCCTCCATTGAGTGCCCAGCCGGGCCCCGTGGCAATTATACAGCGCGGAACATACAAGTCCCACGTATCGGCGCAACGCATCAGGGCAGTGTTCCCTGAATTCTTACGAAAAATTAGTGTGTGCCGCTTTGCTCAAAGCACTCGGTCCCGTCGAATCAATCGAACTCACTTGAACCAAAATTGCCGATTGATTTCAGGAAGAAGCGGAACTGAATGCTCTCTTCCGGCCCGAGCGTTCGATCAATGAGTTCAGTGCGCTGGTAGACGAGTTCGAAACGAGAGCAATCATCTTCGAATGCTATTCCGTATTCCTGACGGGCGTTCAAATTGTCTTCGATGTCACGTAACTGTCCGGCAATAATCGAATACTGGTCGGTAACGCGGAGTTCGCCACGCACATATATGCCTTCATCCGCTCTGCCCGTGGTCGCTATTCGCTCGTCCACCTTATAGTATTGGGCGACACCTCGGAAGCGTTTGAAATTACTCGTTATTTTTGTGTCTATTCGGTTGAGGCTGAAGCCNTCCTCATCCAGCCGGGCTCGCGTATCGATCTTCAGTTGGGGCCCGAAATTCGCTGTCGCCGCGATAATCCAGTCGGACGAGGTTCCGTCCAGATTGCTGATACCGTCAAAGGAGTCATCGNGCCGTGATCGCCAACGTTTGCCAACCGTTGTGCTGAAGTCCATGCCGTTTTTCCAGAGGGTTCTGGCTGTGATTCCCGCAGATAGTTTCCCGTCGCCTTCATACAGGTCGTATGCGCCAAATCCGTTCGGATCAAATAGCGAAGATGCATCTGATTCATACAGAAGGCTGTCTTCAATCGGGATGACGTCATCATTCACGTTGGACGGTCCCCAAGCCGCCATGACGGCTGGTTCAATCATGATATCAACCATCTCGCCCGGTCGAATCATCGGATAGGCCAATTTGCCACCAACATTCCCGACAATGCGAGAGGCGTCTTCCTCTCCTGACACATCCTCATCAAGCCGGTAATAGTCAGCTCTGACCTCCGCAAACTGTTCAAATGTGAACCCGCCTGGCAGCACGTTCAGATCAGACCAGTCTGCACCAAAGCTTACCCGGTGGCTGTCTGCTCCCAAATCACGGCTCAATATGGCGCTGGATACGTTGACGCTGGCGTAGCCCATCTTTCCGAGATCCCAGTACTTCTCACTGAAGAAAACCGGCAGCGCTGTCGGCAATTCGCCATCGTCATCGCTCGACCTGAGGCCCTGGAATTTCAGGAGCGCCACATCTGAATANTAGCTTTCCCCCTGACCCATCGCGAATATTTGTGACAACAGGCGACGTGGCTGGCTGGNATACAGGCCGCGTTTCTCGTCCTGTCCGTCGATGTCGTAACGTCGGTCGTAGAGATCGTCGCTCTGATGCTCGACTCCAAATCCCCATTTCCATTCATTGTTGATGGCAAACAGGCCGCTTCCATATATATGGCCGCGCAGTTTCTCTTCTCCGAACAATTCGCCGTCGCTGTCAAAATCCTGCTCGTTGGTGAAGCTGGTGTTGAAGTTGATGGAGCCCGAATAGAAGCGTTTGCGCAGATCAAGCTCGAGTAGAGGGTTCACGTTTTGCGTGACCATCGGTGCAATGGTGATGTCGGTNGAATCAGAAACTGCCCAATAATACGGCTGCTGATAGAACCATCCCAGTTTTGAAGAGTTTCCTGCCGACGGAATCAGCAACCCTGACCGACGTTCAGAACTCGGATCCGGATGCGCCAGAAAAGGAAAGTAGAATACTGGAATGCCNGCGACCTCAATCACGGCGTCCCGGTAAGATATCATCTGGCTTTCCTGATCAAGCACTGCGCGGCGAGCTCGCACTGCCCAGGTTGGTGTCTTGTCATCCTCACAGACCGGACACGCTGTGTAGACGACCTGGTCCAGCGCATTTACGCCGTCGGACTGGCGAATGGCGGAGTTTGCCGCCACAGTCGCGTCCCCTTCCAGACGTGCGGAAAAGCCGATCGCATAGCCGTCCGAGAGGGTCGAATCGACTTCCACTTCATCGGCAAATTGTTGAGCTCCGGTCTCATCAATAATGATGACGTTGCCGGTGGCGCGTACTTTTTCGGTGGAGCGATCGTAGACCAGCTTGTCTGCGCGCAGGATGCGTCCTTGGTATAGCGCCTCGACATTGCCCTCGGCGACCAACTGGTTTTCATCCCGGATTTCGTAAACATAATCCGCTTCCAGAACGACGCGCTCATCCGCTTCTGTCGGCTGCGGCGCGGCAGCGGTGTCCTGGGCGATGGCGTACCAGGGAAGGGAGACCGCCATACCGAGCGCAGCCGCAACATGATGCCATTTTGCCAAAACGCGTACCCTTACAACTGCTTCTATGTGCCGGATTGCGCGTGGATCACGCCTTTTCGCCACTCAACTCCAATTGGAGGCTTAGAGAGGAAGGCGTGAATCGTCCAGCCATCAGACCATTCCGTCTGATTTTTCATGAACCTGCCGATGCATCAGCAACACATGTCGTTCTAAATCGCGCGGCAAGCCAATCCGCCAGGCAGGGTTGTGGCGGAACCTGATAATTCCAGCTCCATGAGCGCTGCAGCGCATTGGGCCGGCGTTGCNCCCGCCGCACGGGCGATCTCGTCGATCGGCATTGGATGCGGCGACAGCGCGTGCTCAATACGCGTGAGAAGATCTTGAGGCAGGTCCGGTTCAGGGGCGCCTTCAAACAAGTCGCCATTTGTCGCAACATTTGAAAAGGGTAGGCTTTCAAGCACTTCGAGAATGTCGTCGGCATGGCGAACGAGTGTGGCGCCCTGCCGGATCAGCCGATTTGTTCCAGATGACCGCGGGTCAAGCGGGGAGCCGGGCATGGCCATGACCTCGCGGCCTTGTTCGCCAGCCATACGTGCTGAAATCAGAGATCCTGATCGTTCAGCTGCCTCCACCACGACGACGCCACGTGACAATCCCGTGATGATGCGATTGCGGCGTGGGAAATCCTGCGCCTTNGCCCGATACCCGAACGGGCTTTCTGACAGAATCAAACCCTTCGCGGCGATCTCGGCGTAGAGGCGCTCGTGTTGGGGCGGATACACATGGTCCACCGCGCCGCCGAGCACGGCAACGGTCCCCGTCGCCAGACTTGCAGCATGGGCCTCTCCGTCTATGCCGAGGGCCAGCCCGGAAACGGTGACGAAACCAGCCTTTCCNAGNGCNGCGGANATGTCCCGTGCNAGTTTGCGCCCCGCNGCGGAGGCGTTTCTCGCGCCGACTATTGCCACTGTGGGCTCCGCGGCGAGATCCACTTTACCTAATGCGGTCAGGACAGGAGGCGGCGGATCCAGCGCTTTCAGCAGAGGCGGATATTCCGGGTCGCAACTGGCAAGGATTTGCGCGCCATATTTNCGGGTCAGGTCGAGTTCTTTGGCNATCTCTTCCGCTGCGGGAGGAACGAGTTCTTTCCCGCGGCGACTCTTTCGTGTCAGTTCAGGTAGAGCATCCAGAGCGGCNCTGGCGGATTTGAANTTTCGCAGCAACTGGAAAAATGTGACCGGACCAATGTTCGGTGTGCGGGCGAGCCTCACCCAGTCGATGCGTTCGACATCACTGAGAGGCCGCGCTGGCGTCATGTCTCGGAGTCAGGTTTTTTCTTGGCACCAAATTTCGGTTCTTCTCCCTTGAGAAGGCGGCCGAGATTGGCGCGGTGTGTCCAGAACACAAAGACTGACAAGAGGGCCAGGCCCCCGATGACGAACATGTTCCGTTCGCCAAGCAACCATGCGCCCGGCGCCACCAGTGTCGCTGCGCTCAGGGCGGCGAGTGACGATATGCGCGTCAACGCAAATAGTCCGAGCCAGACGGGTGCAGCGACATAAAATCCGGGCAAGGAGACGAATGGCAACAGACCCGCATAGGTCGCGACTCCCTTGCCACCCTTGAAACCCAACCAGATTGGGTAGCAATGCCCGACAAAGGCGAATGCGCCCGCCACAAAGCCGACTTCCCGGCCGGCCAGCATTCCAAAAGCGAGCGCCACGAGACCTGCCTTCAAGCTGTCCAGGAGAAGCGTCGCCAAGGCGAGATCCTTCCGGCCAGTCCGCAACACATTCGTCGCGCCGATATTGCCGGAGCCGATCGAGCGGATGTCTCCGAGGCCAGCTGCGCGCGTAATCAAAAGGCCAAAGGGAATTGATCCGGCGAGGTAGCCGCAAATTGCCGCGAGGGGGAAAGCCAGCTCGGCTGTCATATCGATAACCTCAATTCCTAATTGAAATTCTTAAGTGCGAACTGTCGCCACTGCAACCAGGCGGCTTCTAGCGTTCGAATACCTGTTCGCCGCCGACAAATGTCTTCAGTACGATCCCTTGAAGGCGTCGCCCATCAAAAGGAGAATTGGTCGACCGGGAGCGCAAGTTTTCCCGCTCGCATAGCCAGGGCTTGTTTGGGTCGAAAAGGATCAGATCTGCAGGNGNACCTTCAGAAAGTCGCCCTTGAGGCAGACCGATCATGTCCGCAGGTTTCGAGGTAATTGGTGCCAGCACTTCGAGCAGGCTGAGCGGGCCATCATGGTGAAAGCTCAACAAGGCAGACANAGTGNTTTCGAGCCCCGCCGCTCCAAAGCTTGCTTCGCCAAATGGCAGGCGTTTTTCTTCCGGAGGTTGTGGGTCGTGCGCAGATACGACAGCATCGATCCAGCCTGCCTTGAGCGCGGTGATCATGGATTGTCGCGTATCTTCGTCCCGGAAAGGCGGGTTCACTTTGCAATAGGTGANATAATCGCCGACATCNAGTTCATTGAAGAACAGGGAATGGGCGGCGATTGTTGAGAACACGCTTGCGCCGCGGTCACGAGAATCTGCGATCATTTCCAGCGTTCTCAGCGTCGACACCTGATCAAGGATCAGCGTGCAGCCCGTGGCTTCTGCAAGCATCAGATCACGGGCGGCGCCGATCCACTCAGCTTCTTTAGCGATTCCGGCGAGCCCTTTGCGCGCCGCGAATGCTCCGGCGTTCATGACGCCTGAGCCTTTCAGTGCCGTGTCGTCAGGCCGGGACATGACAATGGCGCCTCTGCTGGCCGCATACGTCATCGCCCGCTTCATGATCGACGGATTGCTGACGGGTGTGTCGCCATTTGTGAAGAGTACCGCGCCAGCGTCTGCCATCAGCCCGATCTCGGCCATGGCGTCGCCCTTCAGGCCGGTCGTCAATGCGCCCGCAGGATAGATGCGCGCCTGCGCGCTGGCCTTCGCGCGATCGGAAATGAAACGGACCAAGGCCACGTCATCCACAACCGGCTTTGTGTCAGGCATGACGACAAGGCTGGTCACACCGCCTGCAACTGCTGCGCGAGAGGCGGTTGCCAGTGTTTCTTTCTGTTCGTCGCCAGGCTCGCCTGTCTTTACCCGNAGGTCGATCAGGCCAGGTGCCAGACAGAGCCCGCCAGCATCCAGCGCGCTCTTCGCACCTTCATGTGCTGATGCCGCGCCGGGCGTGACGGATTTGATCGCGCCATCTTCGATAAGGATTGCGCCAGTTTCATCAAGGCCTGATGCCGGGTCGAGCAGGCGGGCATTGTAGATGGACAGGCTCATGAGCGACCTCCGGCAAGAAGATGCAGCACAGCTTCGCGCACCGCGACGCCCATTTCCACTTGNTCGGTAATCACNGAGCGTTCTCCGTCAGCAATGGCGCTCTCGATCTCGATCCCGCGATTCATCGGGCCGGGATGCATCACAATGGCATCTTCCCTNGCCAGCGNGAGACGTTCGGCGGTCAGGCCGAAATAGCGAAAGTACTCACGTCGACTTGGCAGATACGCGCCATCCATGCGTTCGAGCTGCAGGCGCAGCATCATCACGACATCAGCTCCCTCAAGCGCTGCGTCGAAATCAGACGTNGCGGACGCAGCGCCCCATGTTTCCGTGCCGGAGGGCATCAGGGTGCGCGGGGCGCAAAGGTGAACTTCCGCGCCAAGCAGGTGCAGCGCCAGCGTCGTCGATCGGGCGACACGCGAATGGACAATGTCGCCACAAATCACGACTTTGAGGCCTTCAACACGTCCCTTGTTGCGCCGGATGGTCAGTGTGTCGAGAAGGCCCTGTGTCGGGTGTTCATGCGTACCGTCGCCTGCATTGATCACGGCGCAATCAACTTTACGGGACAGCAATTTGGCGCCACCAGATGCCGAATGACGCACGACNAGCACATCAGGCTTCATTGCGTTCAGNGTCATTGCGGTGTCGATCAGCGTTTCGCCCTTTTTCACAGAGGACTGCGCGACCGGCATCGACACGACATCCGCACCGAGGCGGCGAGCGGCGATCTCGAAACTGCTCATCGTACGGGTNGAGTTCTCGAAGAACAGGTTCACGACCGTCTTGCCGGACAGGACAGGATCGGCCCGCTTGCCGGAACGCGTCGCCTCGGCATAGTCGTTTGCCAGATCAAGAATATGCGTCAGATCGAGCGGGTGAAGGCCATCAATGCCCAGCAGATGCTCGTGGTCGAAGGAGTAGTGGATTGCCGCCTTGCTCATGGAGGCCCTTTCGATTTTCGGCGGTTTAGGACCGTTTCCGAGTCGGGGCAAGAGGGTCAGAGAGTCAGAAGCAGATAGAGGGCAGGGATTGTCACCATTGCAAGCACNGTCTCCACCGCAATCAGATTGGCGGCGAGTGTTGCATCTCCGCCGAGTTCCTTCGCCAAGATGTAGGAACTTGTCGCCGTGGGTGTCGCCGCGCAGATCAGGGCGATAATCAGCGGAACGCCGGTTACGCCGAGCANGAAGCAGAAGGCCACGGCGAAAGCTGGTAGTCCCAACAAGCGCANCAGTGACCAGCCGAGCGTGCGAACTCCGGCCCGCTTCAAGGCAGACAAATCCACACCTGCGCCNGCCGACAACAGGCCCAGCGCGAGCGCCGCATCGCCCAGGATACGCATNCTGTCGTCGATCAGGCGGGGCAGACTCGTATTCGCCCCGGCCAGCGCAAGCCCGACAATGCAGGCGAGCACGATGGGGTTCTTGAATAAAGCCTTGAACGGGTTCNGCTTNGGCGTGTCATGCGACTCTGCGTGGGCAATCAGCGCATAGACCGACAATATGTTTGCCGNCGGGATCATTACGGCGGCTGCGATCGTGACCAGGGCGAGGCCTTCCTCGCCAAACAGAAGACTGCCGATGGAGAGGCCGATCATCGTGTTCCAGCGGACGTTGGACTGTATGACAGAACCGACNGCTGGCCCGGGCATATTGGGCAGGAAGCGACCGCACCAGCCCACACCTGCCAAGGCAAACTGCGCGAGGATCAATGCGCCAGCCAGGCCCCACGGCGCTTCTTCAAAGGGGGCGTTTGCCAATGTCCGCACGATCAGAGCCGGGAACAGGACCACGTAGGACAGGCGTTCGATGGCTCTCCAGCTGTCGACTGGTATCCAGCGGCGGACCGACAGGATGTGGCCGAGCGATACGATCGCGATGACCGGCAAGAGAGCGTAGAGAAAGCCCGTCATTTATCTTGAGCCAGTTTCTGCAGCGCGTCGTTCAGGATGACGGCGGCGGCAGAAGCGTCGATGCGCTCGGCGCGCCGTTTTCGCGAAAGCTCTGCTTCGATCATGGCGTTCTCGGCTTCGACCGTCGACAGGCGCTCATCCTGAAACAGGATCGGCACATCACGGCGCTTCATGATGTGCCAGGCAAGCGCGCGTACGGATTGGGCCCTCGGACCTTCTGAGCCATCCATATTGAGGGGCAGTCCCATGACGATCCCGACGGCAGCCCGATCGTCATAAAGATGGAATAGCCGGTCCAGAACCGGAGCGAGCTTCTTGCCACGCGGAATGGTTTCGACAGGGCTGGCAAGCATACGCAACCCATCCGCAGACGCGATACCCAGCGTCTTCGTGCCGGGGTCGATTCCGATCAGGGCGCCTGTCTTCGGAAATTGGTCTGGAGCAGTGATGGGCATGAACAGCCCACATAGCGCCTTGATGCCGTGTTGCCTATGGCGTATTCGAGCGGCTCGATTTGAAGAGTTGGAGTTCNCCCATGTCTGTTACCAAGGATGATGTTCGCAAGGTTGCCCGCCTGTCGCGCATTGCCGTAACCGACGCCCATGCCGAGGAACTGGTCGGCGAGCTGAACGGCATCCTGAACTGGATCGACCAGCTGAACGAAGTCGATGTGGACGGTGTTGAGCCGATGACNTCCGTGGTCGAGACGACGCTGCCCATGCGCGAAGACGTNGTCACTGATGGNAACATTCAGGATCAGGTTCTGGCGAACGCCCCACGAAGCGAAGATGGATTTTTCGTCGTTCCAAAAGCGGTTGAATAGTCGTCAGACAATCTCGTCCGCATATTCCTCATAGTTTATCAGGATTTCCTCGTTCTGCGGAATGGCTGACCGCGCTGACAGTGTGACGGTCTGCGCAACAGCATCCACACAGAAATCAGCGTTGGCATCGGCGCTGTGATTGCACATGGAGATTGGGCCGAACGCCACCGCCGCACGGGCGCGCCCTTCGGCATCCTCATCAACGTGAAAAACGTAATGGTGGATGAGAGTATTCTTGATCGCAGCTGTGTCTTCAACGCTCAGGATGAGTAGGGGGTAGACGGCGATCAACTCTCCCGTCTCAAAGGAAACGGCCGCGAACAGGCCGCGACCGTGAAAAGGGGAGTTGCGCACCTCGACGGGCGAGGCATATCCGGTTTTCTGCATGACTCATTCTATCATGAGCCGTGCATCGCGCCATCAGGATTCGGTGTCTTCCTCCGAAGATTCGTCATCNACAGGCGCGTCTGCCTCAGCGTCGGGATTCCATTCGTAAATACCATTCACCAGACAACGCTGCCGTGAGAAGGAAGACGTCTCTCCNATATCCGACATCGAGTCCGATACGATCAGCGCGTCGCTNTTGCGCAANCATCCNCCCGTCGAGTCCAAACCGATGCGCATTGCATGATCGAGTGGGGCGCACGAGGTAAACACTTCTACCAGATAATGTTTCCTGCCATTTCTGAGCACGACCGTGTCGCGTGTTGTCTCACTGAAGCCATCGATAGATGACGCAAAGCATATGCGGTCGACTTCTTCGCCCAGTCTCGGGTCGTCNGCGTAGCGCTCGGCACCACGTAGCCGCGTGTCGTTCGTCTCATTCGTGGCGCAAGCTGCCAAAATGGTGGGCAGGGCAAAGCTGATCAGGATGGCGCGCATGGGAGGTCTCCAGATGGCTTGAGCGACTGATGGCACGGTGCGCCGGATCCGGGCAACTGACAAGAAGGCTCACGAACACTTGAACTTTTGTGCCAAGCCGTCATAGCAGGCGGGCAGATATCTTCTCAGGATTTCCGATGACCGAACTGACCAAGCTTACCCTCGCAGCAGCGCTCGACGGCCTGAAGGCCAAGGAGTTTTCCTCGCGCGAGATTACCCAGCAATTCGTTGACGCCATTGAGGGCGCGAGAACGCTGAACGCNTATGTGGTGGAGACGCCGGAAAAGGCGCTGGCCATGGCCGACGCTTCTGACGCAAAGCTGGCCAAAGGTGAGGGCGGAAAGCTGGAAGGCGCGCCGCTTGGCATCAAGGATCTGTATTGCACCAAGGGTGTGCGCACGACGGCGTGCAGCANNATTCTGGGNGAGTTCACGCCGACNTANGAATCCACCGTCACGCAAAACCTCTGGGATGAGGGCGCTGTGATGCTGGGCAAGCTCAACATGGACGAGTTCGCTATGGGCTCTTCCAACGAGACGTCGCGCTTCGGACCGGTTGTGAACCCTTGGCGCCGGAAGGGCGACAATCGCGATCTNACGCCGGGCGGATCATCCGGTGGTTCAGCTGCGGCGGTCGCTGGCGACCTTTGCCTGGCAGCGACGGCATCTGATACGGGCGGATCCATCCGCCAGCCGGCTGCGTTCACGGGAACGGTTGGCATTAAACCGACCTATGGCCGCGCCAGTCGCTATGGCATGGTGGCTTTTGCCTCTTCGCTCGATCAGGCCGGGCCAATCTCCAAGACCGTGGAAGACAGCGCCATCCTTCTGGAAGCAATGTGTAGCCACGACATGAAGGATTCCACATCCCTGAACGTAGAGACCCCTGACTGGCGNAGCGATGTGTCNAAAGGCGTCAAAGGCATGCGGATTGGCATTCCGAAAGAATACCGAATGGACGGCATGTCTGCCGAGATCGACAAGCTNTGGGANCAGGGCATTGAGTGGCTGAAAGCGGCGGGTGCGGAGATTGTCGATATCTCCCTGCCGCACACGAAATACGCTCTGCCCGCCTACTATATCGTAGCGCCTGCGGAAGCTTCATCGAACCTCGCGCGCTATGACGGCATGCGTTACGGTGCGCGGGTGGATGGTAACAATCTCACGGCGACGTATGAGGGCACACGCGCCGGTGGTTTCGGGGCGGAAGTCCAGCGCCGCCTGATGATTGGCACTTATGTGCTTTCGTCTGGGTACTATGATGCGTATTACTTGCGCGCACAGAAAGTCCGCACAAAGATTTTGAACGATTTTGTTGATGCGTTTGATAGCTGCGACGCGATCCTGACACCAACCTGCCCAAGCCCTGCCTTCGCGTTCGGNGAAAAGAGTGGCGATCCNGTAGAGATGTACTTGAATGACGTGTTCACAGTCACGGCAAACCTGGCAGGNCTACCTGGCATTTCCGTNCCTGCAGGATTGTCTGACAGCGGTCTGCCGCTTGGTCTGCAGGTAATCGGCAAGGCACTGGACGAGGCGGCCTGCTTCCGCGTCGGCGGTGAACTGGAACGCGCAGCTGGCTTCGTGGCCAAGGCTGACAAGTGGTGGTAGGTTTCGGGGCATGACCCGTTTCCTGATCCTGTTTGTTGTCTTGCTGGCTTTCAGCATTGCTCTGATGGCGGCGATGTTGGCGCAGTATGGCTACAGCCTGTTTGCGCCTGAGATGCGGTCCATGCTGCTCGTGGCGTTTCTTGTGGCGGGTTATGTTTCATTCCGCATTTCCCGCATCATTGATCGGCGTAAACAACGCTTGGAAGATCATCCAAAGCCGGGCGGCGCGGGGAAGTCCAAACTGTCCGGCCTGTTTTCTGGCAAGAGCGCCGCGCAACAGGCACGCGAGGCGCGCGTCGCCGCGCGGCGCAAGAAGCTCGTCGAAGCGGGCAAGCTCGAGGAAGAGGTTCAGCCTGACGCGGCCGCTGAAAGTGAAGATGCCGGGCCTACACGGGTTTCTCAGGCAGCCCCNATCAAGGANCGCATGGCTGCGCGCGCGGAGCGGGTGCGCCGCGCCAAGGAAGCCGGCAAGCTGGACTGATCAGGCCTTGGACGGCTTCAGCCCACGCGCGGGTTGAGCACCGGGGCGCACCACGATCTGTTCAGACTGGATTGGCTCCGCCGCGTTTCCGCCTGGCCCGGAGTCGTCATCATCGTCCTTGTCAGAATCCCGTTCCGTCACTTTGGACAGGTAGATGCCAATGCCAACCAGCCCGCCCACTGGGCCGCATTGCAGCATCATCGCGAAGATCCAGAGTAACGGCATGTCCAGATCCATGCCCTGAAGCGACATCAGCAACAGGATGAACAGAGCTGATCCGACAGCCACGCCGACGGCGAATCCCAGGATCAGGTGTTTCAGGAAGCCACGAACGACGGGCTTTTCCTCTTCGCTCGAGGCATCCATGATCATTTTGAAGACCATTTTGACGCTCCGTTTTCCTCCACACTGGGGATTATTCGTCGATATCCCGGAAATTGGAAGGGCTGGAGCCATTGCGATGGTATTCACGGCTCGACAGTGCGGCGGTCCGGCGGCTAGAACAGCGCGAAATCTTACTGCCAGCAGGGAATGCTATGTCCGCGCGTACACCATATGTCATCAAGGGCGAAACCGGCGATTGGGAACTGGTCATGGGCCTGGAAGTCCACGCTCAGGTTTCCTCCAACGCGAAACTCTTTTCCGGCGCTGCAACAGCCTTCGGCGCGGACCCGAACTGCAATGTGTCCCTCGTGGATGCGGCCATGCCGGGCATGCTGCCGGTGATCAATGAATTCTGCGTTGAGCAGGCGATCCGCACGGGCCTTGGCCTGAAAGCGCAGATCAACACCTATTCGCGTTTNGACCGGAAGAACTATTTCTATCCCGACCTGCCGCAAGGCTATCAGATCAGCCAGTTCGCCCATCCGATTGTTGGCGAAGGCGAAATTGATGTGGATGTCGAACCGGCGCATGGTGGCGACGCCTATTCATTCCCATGCCGTATCGAGCGACTGCATCTGGAACAGGACGCCGGTAAGTCAATCCATGACATGGACCCGAACTCCACCTATGTGGATCTCAACCGTTCTGGCGTTGCGCTGATGGAAATCGTTTCCATGCCGGATGTGCGCTCGCCGGCTGAGGCGGCTGCTTATGTGAAAAAGCTGCGGGCCATCGTGATCGCGCTTGGCACTTGTGATGGCGACATGGAAAAGGGCAATCTGCGCGCCGATGTGAACGTGTCTGTCTGCCGTCCAGGCCAGTATGAGAAGTTCCGAGAAACCGGCGATTTCAGCCATCTCGGCACGCGCTGTGAANTNAAGAACATGAACTCGTTCCGCTTCATCCAGCAGGCCATNGANTATGAAGCNCGNCGCCAGATCGANATNCTNGANGATGGCGGCNNNATCGANCAGGAAACGCGNNTGTTCGANCCNGTNAAGGTNGANACGCGNTCCATGCGNTCNAANGAAGANGCGCANGATTACCGCTATTTCCCGGACCCGGANCTGNTGCCGCTGGANGTNGAGCAGGCCTGGATNGANGAAATCCGTGCGNCCCTGCCGGAACTGCCNGACGAGAAGCGNGCNCGCTTTGANNCNGATTANNGNCTGTCNCGCTANGATGCGGGTGTNCTCAGCGCCGANGCNGAAAAAGCCNNCTTCTTNGAGGANGTTGCCAANGGCCGCGATCCGAANCTNGCNGCNAACTGGGTGACGCAGGAATTGTTCGGCTATCTNAACAANCAGGANATNGANCTGGCNGACAGCCCNGTNTCNGCNTCNAGCCTNGGCGGCNTGATCGANCTGATCGCNAANGACACGATCAGNGGNAAGATNGCNAAGGANGTCTTTGCCCGGATGATCGANGGCGAAGGNGAAGCTNCNGANATTGTNGANAAGCANGGNNTGAAACAAGTGACCGATACCGGCGCCATCGAAGCCGTTGTGGATGAGATCATCGCCGCCAATCCTGAGCAGGTCGCTCAGGTCAAGGAAAAGCCGAAGACAATGGGCTGGTTCGTTGGCCAAGTGATGAAAGCCTCCGGCGGCAAGGCCAATCCGAAGGCAGTCAACGATATCCTGAAGGCAAAGCTGGGGCTGTAAGACCTTACAGCTTTTCCTTGATGCGTTCGGCCAGCGCGCCGAGCGCCTCCATGTCTGCCATCTCGCCTGAGCTGTGCCGACCGAGCGCCACCTCTTCCCAGCGCGGGATGATGTGGAAGTGCAGGTGGAAGACGGTCTGGCCGGCCGGTGCGCCATTAAACTGGGTCACCACGAGGCCGTCCGGGGTGAGGGCCGCCTCGACGGCTTTTGCGACTTTCTGAACGGCCTGCATGTATGCGCCGAGCTTTTCTGTCGGCATATCGAGCAAATTGCGCGCTTCCACACCTTTCGGCACGACCAAGGTGTGGCCTTCGCTTTGCGGGAAAACGTCCATGAACGCCAGCGCGGCTTCGTCTTCATAGACTTTGACGGCGGGCATCTCTCCGCGCAGGATTTTTGCGAAGATATTGTCGGGGTCATAGGCGGCGTGAAGAGTCATGAAGATGCTTTCGATATGTCTTGAATTCGTTGGACGAGCTCATTCGCCCTTCTTAAAGGGTGTTCGCTCCGACAGATAGTCCATGTCGGATTCCACGGCTTCGCGTTCGCGCTCGAGATAGTCCGCGATGGCGTTGCGCAGGCCGGGATGGGCGATCCAGTGCGTCGAATAGGTTGGGACAGGAGCGTAGCCTCGCGCCAGCTTGTGCCCCCCTTGCGCGCCTGCCTCCACAAAGGTCAGGTCATGTTCGATGGCGTAGTCGATAGCTTGATAGTAGCAGGTCTCAAAATGCAGCATTGGTCTGTGTTCGGTGCATCCCCAATACCGACCATAGAGCGTATCTGACCCGATCAAATTCATTGCCGCGGCTATCGGTTCGCCTTCGGACAAGGCAAATATGAAGAGCAGGTCATCTGCCATGCGTTCCCGCAGCAGGGTGAACGTCTTGCGGGTGAGGTAGGGCGAGCCCCATTTGCGTGCGCCAGTATCCATGTAGAAAACGTAGAACGCATCCAGATGATCTTCGGTGATCTCGTCGCCGCGGAGATGCAGGAAGTCGAGCCCTTCTTGAGCTTTCTTTCGTTCCTTGCGTAGATTCTTGCGCTTGGCTGATGACAAGTCTCCAAGAAAGTCATCGAACGAGCCGTAGCCACGATTCTGCCAATGGAATTGTTGGTCCGTGCGCAGCAGAAGTCCGGTATTGGAGAGCATGTCGGACTCTTCGGGCGTCGCGAAATTAATGTGCAGCGAAGAAAGGCCATTCTGCTCTGCCAACTGGATCGCGCCCGAGAGCAGAGCCGTCTGCAAGCGCGTTTCGTCCGGTCCGGGGCGAACAAGCAAGCGCCGTCCGGTGACGGGCGTAAAGGGCACGGCCGAGAGCAATTTCGGATAGTAAGCGCCGCCCGCATTTTCGAACGCGTCGGCCCAGGAGTGATCAAAGACGAACTCGCCCCGAGAGTGGCTTTTTCCGTACAGCGGCATGGCAGCCTTCAGCCGGCCCGCCGCGTCGCGGATCAGGACGTGGCGCGGCATCCAGCCGGTGTTCGGCGTCGCTGCGCCGGAAGTTTCGAGCGCGTCGAGAAACTCCCACTTCAGAAAAGGATCGAACCGAAGCCCAGGCGGATTGGCGACCGCATTCCATTCATCCGGATCGACCTCCGCCATGGCTGAGGCAAAACTCAATTTCAGCGCGGTGTCATCCATGATCGGAATCTAGGGCAAGGCGTAAGCAGAAACCAGTGCCGGATCGAGATGTTCGAAGATGATGGCGACATTTTCATGAACTGCGATGCGCACCTCGTCGAGCGTGCGAACTGTCCAGCAGACAATCGGATAGTCGTCTGGAACATGAGCACGGATGCCGTCGACATCGGTGATGTTGATGGCGACATAGTCGATATGATCAGCCAGAGCCCGCTCAAGAATTTCATTAAACCGCTCTCTGCCAATCTTGTGGGACGGGCCGATTAACTGTCCGCGCATAACGTCCTTCGGCAGAGCGCGAACGGCCTGTTCCGAAAAGCTCATTGCAGCGGCTAGCCCTGGATAAGTTTGTAACATCTTTCCTGTTTTGCGACCGAATTCTTGAGGGTCTGTTTGCCCATCAATCTTCATTTCGGTCAGCAAGGGCAGATCATGGTGCCAGCTTGCCAGCAGGCTCTCAAAGCTGGGCAGGTTGTGCGCACCGGCAATTTGTACGTTGCGCAAGACGTCGATCGACTGTTCTTCGACCCGGTCCGGCCGCGATGCCATACGCTCAAGCGTTTCATCATGATGGATGACCGGATCGCCACCCGATGCGGGCCGGATGTCGAATTCCATGCCCAAGCCATGCTTCGCCGCTGCATCAAACGCAGCATGCGTGTTCTCCGGCGCCTCGTGACCTGTCCACAGGCCGCGATGCGCGTAGAGATAATCAGCCAGGACGAAGCGTTTCGCCATCTAGTCTGCGATTTCGAATATGCCGTCGATTTCGACTGCCACACCCAGAGGCAGTTCGGGGCAGGATACGGCCGACCGCGCATGGCGGCCCGCGTCTCCGAATACATCCACCATCAGGTCTGAGCATCCATTGATGACTTGTGGAATGTCGGTGAAGCCCGGCTTCACATTTACGAACCCGCCAAGTTTCACCACGCGTTTGATGCGTGACAGATCTCCGACGGCAGCTTTGCATTGCGCAATGAGATTGATGCCGCAGAAGCGTGCGGCCTGTTGGCCGGCTGACAGCTCCATGTCTTCTCCCAGGCGGCCCTTGATAAGGCCGTCGGATGAGGCGCTCACCTGACCTGAGACGAACAGCATGTTGCCGCTGATGACATAAGGCACATACGTCGCCACCGGCTTCATGGGCTCTGGGAGTTCAATACCAAGTTCATCGAGGCGGGATTCGGGGGTCGACATGGGATTCGCTCCTTGGAAATTCGATCTGGCTTTCCCTAGACCGCTATCGGGTTGCGCGCAAACCCGTTTCAGGAAGCGGCTTTTTTGGCTCGTGCTGATCGTCCCGTCATTACGGCATCGGCACCAAATTTCTCCCGCGCGAGGTCTGAAGCGCGCTCGGCCGCCGCCCGTTTCGCAACGAGAGGGTCAAGCAGGTCAACGGAATCTGCGCGATGTTCGGAAAGGTCCGAAATACCGATGCCTATCAGGCGGAACCGGGTTCGGCCGTTGGCTTCTTTCGCCAGCAAGATCCTGGCACTTCGAAACAGGGTTTGCGCCAATTGTGTGGGCTCTGCCAGGGAGAGCCGACGGGTGAGTGTGCGGAAGTCGGCTGTCTTGAGCTTGAGTGTGATGACATTGCCCACAAGACCGGTTGCCTTTGCGCGATCCGCCGTCTTGACGCAAAGCCGCCAGAGCTGATCCTCCAGCCATGCAGTATCAGACATGTCTTTGTGGAAGGTTGTCTCAGAACTGACGGATTTACGTTCTTCATCGTTTCGCACAGGCCGATTGTCGATGCCGTGGGCACGGTTCTTCAGCCACATGCCGGTTTCACCATACTTCCCGATCAGCTGGCGAAGCTCTGTTCGTTGCAGGTCTTCAATCGTGTCGTAGCCATCCAGTGAAAGCTTCTTCGCGAGTTTCGGGCCTACGCCATGAATGAACCCGACAGGCTTTGGTGCGAGCAGTGCTTCGGCTTCTTCGGCGGCGATGACAGCAAAGCCCTTGGGTTTGTCGAGCTCGCTTGCCGTCTTGGCGAGGAATTTATTGACCGATAGGCCGATTGAGACCGTGATCCCGACATCCCGCTCAATTTCGGCAGCAAGACGGGCCAAAGACACCGCAGGGGGCGCCTTGTGGAGTGTGTTCGTGCCCGTGAGATCAAGATATGCTTCATCCACGGATACGGGCTGTATCATCGGAGTCAGTGCCTGCATCTTTTCCCGCACCTGCAGGCCCGCGATCCGGTATTTTTCGCTATTAGGCTTGATGACCACCGCATCCGGGCAGGCTTTCAGCGCCTGAAACATCGGCATGGCGGAGCGAACACCATAAAGCCGCGCAATATAGCAGCACGTAGCCACCACGCCGCGTTTTCCACCGCCCACAATCACAGGCTTGTTCTTCAGGCTCGGATCGTCGCGCTTTTCAATTGCCGCAAAGAAGGCGTCACAATCCAGATGAGCGATCCCCAACTCGGCCAGCCGACTATTTCGCACCAGTCGCTCATGACCGCAGGACGGGCAGGCCGGCGCGTCTTCTTCAAACATATGAAAGCAATTGCGGCAGAGCGTCGTCATGGTGGTTTGTTCTTGCCATGTTCTATCGATTCAAGCAATCAATGCACGGCTAATCTGTAAACCAGTGTTAACGATTCTGGGTGTAGCTGGCAGAAGAGTTCATAAAATTGGCCCGAATCACAGGCATCAGAGGTGTCATGGCGCAGTCGCAAACCAGGAAAGTACTGGTGGTTGAGGACAATGAACTCAACATGCGCCTCTTTTGCGACTTGTTGGATGCCTACGGATTCGAGACTTTCCAGTGTCGTGATGGAGCAAAGGCGGTCGAGATCGCACGCCGCGAACAGCCTGACCTTATCATCATGGATATTCAGCTGCCCGAAGTTTCCGGTCTGGATATTACGCGTTGGCTGAAAGATGACGACAAGGTCGCCCACATTCCCGTCCTTGCGGTAACCGCCTTTGCGATGCGCGCGGACGAGAAACGTGTTCGAGAAGCCGGATGCGAAGGCTACCTGTCCAAACCGATCCAGATTGCAACTTTCATCAAGGCGGTTGAGGCACTCATGCCCAAGGAGGCGGCGTGACCGCGCGCGTCCTCGTCGTAGACGACATCGAGGCGAACCGGCGCTTGCTGCAGGCAAAGCTCGAAGCCCAATACTACACCGTCATTCTCGCCGAAAACGGCATCGCAGCGCTACATGCTGTGGAGAAGCACGAGCCGGATATCATCCTGCTTGATGTGATGATGCCTGGCATGGACGGATATGAAGTCTGTCGCCGCCTGAAGGCAGATCCCGCGACCGCCCATATCCCTGTCGTCATGGTGACGGCTTTGAATGATGTCGAGGACCGAATTCGCGGTCTTGATGTCGGTGCCGAAGACTTCCTTACAAAGCCTGTGGATGATTTCGCCCTGATGGCACGAATGGGGGCGCTGACGCGCTACAACGCCGTGGCATCTGAGCTGCGCCAACGACAGGCTTCAGGACTGCGCGCAGGCGTTGATAACAGTGATTCCGTTAGCGTTCAGGACAAGCCTGCGCGTCTGTTCGTCGTCGATGACAACCAGCGTATGGCCACGCGTATTGCCGATATGCTGAAAACGGGAGGGCATTCAGCCTTCACGCTTCATGAAGCGGGCGGCATGACAGGGCTGAACGAGCTTGGCGTTGATATCCTGGTCTTGTCGATGCTGAGCGACCGGTATGATGCGCTGAAGCTCTGCGCGCACTTCAAGATGAATGAGGCAACGCGGGCGATTTCCATTCTGCTGATCAGTGATCCNGANGACCGTCAGCGCGCTGGCAGNGGGCTGGATCTTGGCGCTAGCGATGTGATCTTCACACCGGTCGACAAGCAGGAATTGCTGGCGCGGGTGCGCACACAAGCGCGCCGAAGCCGGTATATCGAGATGTTGCGNGAGCGAGTNGACCGNGGACTGGAACTTTCAGTCATAGACCAACTGACNGGGCTNTATAATCGTCGCTACATGAACAANCAGCTCGANCAGCTCTTGCAGCGGTCCAAAATGGGCGGACGCCCTGTTTCGGTCATGATGGCCGACATTGATCATTTCAAGTCGGTCAACGACACGTACGGGCATGATGCTGGGGACGAAGTGCTTCAGGAAGTGGCCAAGCGGCTGAAGACGAATAGTCGTGTCATGGATGTCGTCTGTCGCCCGGGCGGTGAGGAATTCATGGTCATCATGCCGGAAACACCTGGCGGACTTGCCTGCGCTGCGGCAGAGCGAATTCGTCTCGCGGTGGCCGCTTCGCCTTTCAAGATCTATGGCGGCGCGAAGGAAATCACCATCACACTCAGCGCTGGCGTCTCTACGGTGAACGGTCCGAGCGATACGATCGCCGACCTGACGAAACGCGCGGATACGGCGCTGTATCAAGCGAAGTCCGCTGGTCGCAATCGGGTTGAAAGTATCGCAGCCTGATTGACTTGAGCCGCCGCGCGCCNCAATCCGCTTCGGATGACTGACCGGTTCTCGGCATTTCGCCATTCTTCCTATCGCAGATANTTCCTGTCTCGCTTCCTGACATCGCTGGCCGCGCAGATCGTATCTGTTGCCGTCGCCTGGCAGATGTATGACGAGACCCAAAGCGCTGCGCTGTTGGGATGGATCGGTCTCGTTCAGTTTCTTCCCGCACTCCTGTTGGTAGTCGTGACCGGTGTGGCATCGGATCGTCTGGGGCGGCGCAATGTGATGGGCGCTTCGGTGAGTGTGGAACTGCTCTGCGCGGCGGTGATTTTGACGCTGGCTGTCACCGCACGATTCGATCCGCTGATCGTANTGGCGACGTTGACCGTATTCGGTGTGGCGCGAGCGTTCTACACNCCAGCGTCCTCGAGCTTGGCNGTGAATCTCGTCCCACGAGAGGACTTCGCAAATGCCGTCGGTTGGCTGGCTTCCTCTTGGCAGACTGCGTCAATCCTCGGCCCGGTCGCCGGGGGGCTTTTGTATGGTGTTTCAGCGGGTTTTGCATACGGAACGGCCGTGTCGCTTTTTGCGATTTCAGCGCTGCTCATCTTTTCGATTCCAAAGCCGGAGCAGAAGATNGAGCGCGAGCCGACCACGTTGAGTGTCCTACTCGGTGGCTTCCGCTACGTGTTCAATCAGAAGATCGTGCTGGGCGCGATTTCGNTGGANCTGTTCGCCGTATTGCTTGGNGGGGCTGTGGCGCTGCTGCCGATCTATGCACGCGACATNCTGGAGATCGGGGAGGAGGGCCTTGGCTTGCTNAGAGCCGCNCCAGGCATCGGNGCGCTTCTCATGNTGGCCATTATCACCATTTTCCCGATCAAGGATCATGCCGGTCTGATCCTGTTTGTCTCGGTGGCCTGTTTTGGTATCGCGACGGTTGTGTTCGGCCATTCGAACATTGTCTGGCTTTCTATCGTAGCGCTCATATTCGTGGGCGCGTTCGATATGGTTTCAGTCTACATCCGCGAAATCCTGCTTCAGCTTTGGACGCCGGATCAGGTGAGAGGGCGGGTCAACGCCGTAAATTCCATTTTCCTCGGGGCATCGAACGAATTGGGCGAGGCGCGGGCCGGCTTCATGGCGGCGAAGTGGGGCGCTGTGTTCACGGTTGTGGCAGGTGGGTACGCGGCGGTGGGTGTTGCTGCGGCCTGGTCAGTCCTTTTCCCCGGCATCCGCAAGACACGTGATCTGCATCATGGCGTGCCGGAAAAATAGGCAACAAAAAACCCGCTCTTGCGAAGCGGGCTTTTCGAAACAATGCATGAAAAACAAGGATCTTACTTGATCTTGCCTTCCTTGAACTCGACGTGCTTCTTCGCGATCGGGTCGTACTTACGCTTGACCATTTTCTCGGTCATGTTGCGCGGGTTTTTCTTCGTCACGTAGAAGAAACCGGTGTCGGCCGTCGAATTCAGGCGGATCTTGATGGTGGCTGGTTTGGCCATGACGAATGCTCGCTTGTGTTAGCGTCTGAAACTGGAAAGCGGCTTAATGACGATGTGCGGGCCGGAAGTCAAGCGCCATTGCTGCTAGAGGCGGTCGGTTGTGTGGCCGCTGCGGGTCCAGCGCAGGAAAGGCGGCCCCCTGTTGAGCGATGGCTTGTCAATCCGCTCCTCGATTTCCCCCAGCATGAACCGTGTGACATTGGGCAAATCCAGATCCAGCGCGTCTTTCAGCGTCACCCATTGCAGGTCCGACAACTCAGCGCCATCGACTGGCGGCCGCTCGTCGATCAGCGCTTCTTCGGCATCCGCCATGAAGAAACGCGCATCGAATCGCTTCGGTCGATAGGGCGGCGTGATCGCTCGGCCGATGAAGGTCAGCGGTGACAGATGTGGCGCAGCGTCCAGATCGTGAAAAGGCTGCCAGCCAGTCGGATAGCGCGCCGGC
>NZ_NHCK01000075.1:0-25389 GCF_002172815.1 Hyphomonas sp. TMED31
GCGTCAATGCGACACGCGGGTTGGTTTAGTCGATCAGGCCAAGTTCACGCTGCTTTTTCTTGCTGAGCGCGCTGCCGATCAGCCGGAAGGATTCGGTGAGATATTCCTTGAGGTCCTCATCCGACAGGGTTTCTTCGGAGAAGCGCTGAATCCATTTCATGCCGCGTGAGGCGAGATAGGGCGCACCTTGGCACCCGGGTTGTTCCTTCAGGATGTGAAAGCTGATCGGGCGCACCTTGAATGTGCATGCCGCCAGCTGTTCCCCATCGGGTGTTCCAATGGCGAAGACCTTGTTGCCAATCTTCCACACATGGGACCCGCCCCATTGTACCACATGTTCGGTCTGGCCAAGCCCGTCACAGAAGGAATTGTATTCCTCCAGGGTCATTGCGTCAGGGCCTGCTGCGCGCCACTGTCCCACCCAACAAGAATATCTGCGCCGGTATCAATGACGGGTCGCTTGATCAGGGTTGGATTGGCCTTGAGCAAGGCTGCTGCGCCATCGCCCAGCGCGCCGGATTTCTCCTCGTCCGACAAGGTGCGCCATGTGGTCGAGCGGCGATTGACCAGCTTCTCCGCGCCAACGGCCTTGAGCCAGGCGGGCACAAGCCGATCAAGGTCGGCCTCTTCGCGTATGTCCACGAAGGCGGTGTCCCTGTCGGCAGCGTCCAAGGCTTTCAGGGCCTTCTTGCAGGTATCGCAATTCTTCAATCCGTAGAGGGTCACCGGGCCAGCCGACATGTCTTTTCCTTTCGATTCTTCTGTGTGACGAGCCTAAAGCGCGCCGAGCGCAAACACCACGGCCCCAATGGCGAGCGCAACAACCCCGAAGCCGCGCAGATGGTCGTCATCCGGCATCATCCAGTGGGCAATCGCCCATATCGGCTTTGGCCAGGCGACCAACAACAGGCCTTCGATCAGTGCGCCAGCCAGCAGCAGCGTCGCCAACCCGTCAGAGATGTTGGTGAAACTGTTCTGGAGCGACAAGGTTCCGCCCGCGGAAAACAGCATCACAGCGCCGCAAAGGAAGCCGATCGCCGGGCTGGCCTCGAGGTCGTCGATCATCTTGGCGACGCGCAAGGGATCGGTCAGCAGACCAGCGCCCGCCGCCATAAAGTAGAGGCCGAAGAGAAGCAGGATCGTGTCGGTCAGCATGGGTCATTCCTCCCGTCGACAGAAATCCATACTAGCATGCAGGCGGTTTCGGGTCAGTCGTTTTTGGTCGGGCGCGCGACGCCGATGATGGGGCCCATGTCGAGCCCTGTCTCGTTTCGACCAATACCAGGCGCATAGAGTTTTGAGATGAATCCGTCGAGGAACAGCGCGTTTGGCGCTCCCAACTCGTCGCGGAACAGTGTTGCAAAGCTGTGGAAATTCACGGGCACATCGCTGATTGCGAAATACAAGGTGCCGTCCTTGCCGACGCCGACCCCATTCCGGCGTTTCTTGCTTGGGCCGTCCTGATTGAAGTTCGGGTGCAGGTCGCCATCGATCACCAACATCGGTCCGGACTGGGTGGCGTGGATTGCGTCTGGCGAAAGCGCATCGAAGGCGCGACTTTCGGTGACATGCGCGGCGCCGGCGCTATCAATCCAGAACACGCCATTGGGCAGCATTCCGAAATTGCCAGGCACTTCACGCGTGACAATCGGGGCAGTCTGAACCCCGTCTTCGATGTAGAGGCCAACGGGCCGGCGATCCTGATGATACATGCCCGCATTCATGGCGAAGACAAGCGTTTGATCCTGTGTGGCCAGGTGCGCTGAAAGCCGGTCAAACTGTCCGAATGGCGCGCCATCCGGACCGGACAGCCAGAGACGTACCGGCGTTTCCGCGGCGAATGTGCAGACCGTGTAGGGCTGATCCAGGTGGATACGTTGTTCGCACTCAGTTTGGGGCTGAGCGCGGGCGCAGGCGTGTATCAGACAGGCGCAGAGCAAGGTGAAAATCAGGAATCTCATTTCGCCAGATTAGCCGGTGGAAAGAGGTTGCGCCACGTACATCTCAGCAAGGTTGAGATGGAATCTGATATTATCGATATAACGAAACTTGAATTTCGATATATCGATACAATATACAATTCAGATATATCGAAAGGACAACAAATGAGATATCGAGAAAACCAACAGAACGCCCGCCGCCACAAAGGCGCCGGAGACAGAGGTGATGGATTTGGGGGACGGATGAGAATGCGACACGGACGAAAACAGGGACATGGCCCACGAGGTCGGCGACGCCGCCCCCTAAATCATGGTGACCTGCGCGTGTTGATCCTGGATCTGCTCACCAGCGAGCCGCGTCATGGATATGACCTGATCCGCGAGATCGAAAGCCGGACGGGTGGCGCATATGTGCCCAGCCCCGGCGTCATCTATCCTGCACTTGAAGCGCTGCTGGACCTCGGTTTGGTCAAGGTAGAACTGGATGGTCAGCGCCGGATGTTCCAATTGACCAAAGCTGGCCAAACCGAACACGAGGCAAACACCGAGACTTTGCAGGCGATCGCCGAACGCCTCGCGGCACTGCAGGAAAGTGAGCGGCCGGAAGATCCGGAAGATGTACGCGGTGCAATGCACAGGCTACGACACACCGTACGCGATACAGTCAGGTCTGACCCTGACAATGCTGCAAACCGCAAGGCCATCGCCGATATCCTGGCGGACGCCCAGCAGCGGATTGGAAAGCTGACCGCAAGCTAAGTGCTTGAAAATCTGAAACGGGAGGGGAGGGCGTACGCGCCCTCTTTCTTATTCTGCAGCAGCAGCCAATGCTTCGCGGCGTTTCTCGGCGGCGGATTTCTTGACGCTTTCAGAGCGCAATTGTCCGCAGGCGGCGAGGATGTCCCGGCCGCGTGGCGTGCGGATCGGAGAGGCATAGCCAGCCCGGTTGAGGACTTCCGCGAACTCTTCGATCGTTTCCCAGTCCGAGCACTCGTAGGGGCTGCCGGGCCAGGGGTTGAACGGGATGAGGTTGATCTTGGATGGCACGCCTCTCAGCAGGCGGACGAGATCACGCGCTTCCGCCAAACTGTCATTGACGCCCTTCAGCATGACATATTCAAAGGTCACACGTTTGGAATTGCCCAGATCCGGATAAGCTCGGATGGCTTCAAACAGCGTCTGCAGATCGTATTTGCGGTTGATTGGCACAATTTCGTTGCGCAGATCGTCATGTGTCGCGTGGAGCGAGATGGCGAGCGCGGCGCTGGTGCGGTGGCCGAGCTCTGGAATCTTCGGCGCGACACCCGCGGTCGAGACCGTAATCCGGCGGCGACCAATCGCAATGCCGTCGCCATCCGAAATCGTGTCGATGGCTTCTGCGACATTGTCCAGATTGTNGAGCGGCTCGCCCATGCCCATGAAGACGATGTTCGTCAGCTTCCGGTTCTCTGTGGAGGTNGGCCACTCGCCGAGCCCATCGCGCGCGATCAGGACCTGCGCCACAATTTCCTGAGCCGTCAGGTTGCGGACCAGTTTCTGTGTGCCTGTGTGGCAGAATGTGCAGTTCAGTGTGCAGCCAACCTGGCTGGACACACACAGGGCTCCCGCTTTGCCAACGTCAGGAATGTAGACGCTTTCGCCTTCGATGCCCGGTCCGAAACGTGTCAGCCATTTCTGCGTCCCATCGCGGGAAATCTGATGATCCGTGATTTCAGGCCGCGTCAGATCGAATGTTTCGTCCAGCCGAGCGCGCAAATCTTTCGCGATGTCCGTCATCGCGGAAAAATCCTGAGAGCCGAAATGGTGCAACCAGCGGCGCAGCTGTTTCGCGCGCATGCCCGCTTTTTTCGGGTCCAGGCCAAGCGCTTCCATTTCTGCCTTCAGGGCAGGCAGGGACATACCCGCAAGAGAGCGAGGGGCAGCGGGCGCGGCGTCAGCGCGGCGCGAAAGGTCGAGTTCAATCTTCATGGTCCCGCGCCTATAACATGTTGAAGGCTTTCAAGGAATTACTCCCTGCAGGCGGAGTCTTACCATGAGTTAATATTCCTGCCCTTGTTTTGCCATTGAAGGAACCGACACACTGCGCCACGCGTTGATAAGCGTGCCCAATTCCGGGCTGTCCTTTCCAAAGGAGCTGATGAAATGAAACGTCTTTCCTATGCGCTGCTTGCGCTTCCCCTGATCGCCCTTCCGGCCTGTGAAACTGGCCCAAGCCAACGAGTCCTGACGGGTGCAGGCGTGGGAGCCATTCTTGGCGCAGGCGCCGGTACGCTGGCAGGCGGCGACGATGGTCGCAATGCTGCAATTGGCGCTGCAGTTGGCGCAATCGCAGGCGCTGCTGTCGGCGACTATATGGACAAGCAAGAGCGCCAGCTGCGCGAGCAGACCGCCGGTACCGGCATCGGTGTTGAGCGCCAGGGTGACCAGATCGCGCTGACCATGCCGTCGAACATCACATTCTCTGTGAACAGCGCCACGATCCAGCCNAACTTCTATGGTGCGCTGAATGATGTGGGCGCAACACTGGTCGACTATCCGTCGACAGCTGTCGACATTATTGGTCATGCCAGCTCTGACGGCCCGGACGACTACAATATGGANCTGTCNCAGCGCCGCGCAGAGTCTGTNCGGTCCTATCTGGTAAATCAGGGCGTGACGCCNGTACGCNTGGCGGCNGTGGGCATGGGTGAAACCCAGCCGATTGCCGACAATGCGACAGCCGAAGGCCGCGCAGCCAACCGCCGCGTCGAGATCATCCTGACGCCGATCACGCAGGAAAGCTACTAATCGCGACTAAGCCGGTTTGAATGGCTAAAGGAAAAGGCCAGCTGCACATGAGCGCAGCTGGCCTTTTTGCANTCGGCTTTGAGGCATTAGCGACAGATCGCAGACGCCTTGTCGATCGCTGCGGCCGAGCCGCTCAGCGAGAAATGATANGCGACTTGCGTGTTGCGCTTGGAAACAGCTTCGACGCGCAATTCGCTACCCTTGCGCAGGGCGGACACGATGCGGGAATCGTCGGAATCGTCTGCGAAGGCTTCGCGTCCCACGCCAAACAACGCCCAGGAGGAACGGCCGACGCTTGCCTTGGGGGCGAGGTCTTCACGCAATTCATAGCCGACCTTCATGCTCGGCTGGTTGCGTGCCCGGCCAGATTTCCAGTTCGTCACATAAAACCAGACATCGCCATGATCGGCCGCGCGAGGCGCCTTGTCGGTTGCTTGTGTTGCAGCGTAGCAGATGGTTTCGCCATTGGCCGTATCAGTAAAGACTGACCAGTCCTTGTAGCGCCCGATCGCTGTCGGGCTCGCCGATGCCAAGGGGGCCGCGAGAGCGGCGGCCACGGCAAGCGAAATGAGTGATTTGCGGCTGAGTCTCAGTGTGTGCATTTTCTATACATGTCCCTTGGCTCGAAGCGGTGCCGGCACCATAGAGACAACAGGGTTAAGGCTAAACTACGGCAAATGGTTTNCGGTGTGCTTCACGCTGGCGTGTTCGGCCCAATGGTTGCCTTTGTGGTCTGACACAAGGATAGTGGTGGTTCGTCCCAGTATGAGAGTTCGCGTGTGAACGACACTGTAACAACATCAATTTCCCCCAGTGTCAGGGCACACCATGCAGATTGCATGGCGCTGATCGCGGCGAAGAAGTGCCGGGAGTCTTTCTCGGAAGTGTTCGATTTCTATGCCCCACGCGTGAAGAGCTACATGCTGCGACTGGGCGCAAGCGACAATGAGGCCGAGGATCTGGCCCAGGATGTGTTGGTCACAGTCTGGCGCAANGCTGACATGTATGACCGGAAGCAGGCNTCGGTTTCGACCTGGATCTTTCGTATCGCGCGCAACCGTCGGATTGATAGATTTCGCAAGGCGTCGCGCCCGGAACTCGACGCCGATGAACCCATGCTGCGCCCACCGGATATCGAGCAGCCGGACGAGGCGCTGGATCGCGCCCAGATCGAGGAAAGCGTGCGGGCGGAGCTGGCAAAGCTTCCGCACGAGCAACTCGAATTGCTGCAAGCAGCATTCTATGAGGGCTTGTCACATTCTGAAATTGCCACAAGATTCGGATTGCCGCTCGGTACGGTCAAATCCCGCATCAGGTTGGCGTTTGGCCGATTGCGCGGTCAGTTGGAGCCGGGAGGCACTGATGCCTGACCCGAAGCAATGGAATTTGTCATGATGCAGGAAACGTCACCTCCATCTTTCAGCGAACTGTATTCCGCCTATGCCGCGGGCCAGCTGGATCCGGGATTTTCGCTGTTGCTTGAAACGCAGAGCATGCTGCGCAGTGATGTGCGGGGCGCGCTGGCGGTGAGCGAGACCATTTCCGGCATCATGTTCGAAACTGCCACTCCGGTGGCCATGTCTGCGGGGGCAGGGGCCCGCGCGCTGGATCTGATTGATGCGCTGGAACGAGAAGAAGACCTCCCGGCACGATCCGCGCCATCCGATGCCGAACTGGCAGAGTTGCCCGAGCCGCTGCGGGATGCAGCCTTTGAGGCATTTGACCTTGNAGGTTGGCAGGGCACTGCGCCCGGCATCCGCCGTATGAAGCTGGACGTGAAAAGTGAACTCGAAGTCGAGCTGTATCGCATCCAGCCGAATGCCAGAGTGCCGCGTCACTCGCATGGTGGCACGGAGTTCACGCTGGTTGTCGCCGGTGGGTTTACCGATGAAACGGGCAGCTACGGGCCTGGAGATCTGGCCGTCAAAGGGCCGGATGACACCCACCAGCCTGTCGGTGATGCCGGTGAAGTATGCTTCGCACTGGCGGTCCGTGATGCNGGTNTGAAGTTTACCGGCGTCATGGGCATGATCCAGCGNGTACTCGGCCGCTGACTATTTTCTGTCTTTGCCCGGAACATGGGTGTTTGCGAGTCCNTCCCCAGCCGTACCACCCGGCATGATNGGNCGCGGGGCGTAGCCACCCATCGACAGGTGCCGGTCATACATGACGAGCGCACCCGCCANGCTNACATTGATACAGAACTTGGTCGGGATCTTCACGACATGATCGCATCTGGCGAGAATTTCCGGCGACAAGTCCCCCTTTTCCGGCCCGAGAATGTAGGCCGCCTGCGGAGGATGTCGGAAGGTGGGAAGCATCACGGCGTCATCGGTCAATTCAATGCCGACCATCTGACAGCCGCGCGGTAGTTGCATCTCNTCAACATTGTCCCATTGNTAATAGGGCACTTGCCCAGCCGTCTTCGATGTATCCGCCTGATAGGCTGCACGAAGCCTGTGCTCGGCATTGATCGAGAAGACAAAGCTTGCCCCGAACGCATTTGCCGTGCGCATCAGGGCGCCAAGGTTCATGGGNTTTGAAATCCGTTCGGATCCGATGGCGAAATAGCCGCGCATGTCAGAAGGCCTCCAGGCCGAATCTCAGGACAACCAGCAAGGCNATGATCAAGGGAAGCGTATAGATCGACACACGTCGTGCCAGGCGCAAATGGCCAAGCTGGTTGGGGTAGGTTGTATTGAGGTGTTCGGAAACGTCGTTGTGCGACACCCGGCGACCCGCATCGACAACGCCTTGCCGGTAGGCGACATCTGACGGCAGGCCGCCGAACTTTTCAGACAAGGCGCGACGCAAGGCGACAGATATCATCCATCGCATCTGCAGGGCCAGCANAAGCGCAAAGACNGTGAAACCGAGCAGGATGAACAGGATGATCGTCATCAGCCAAACGTTCCCACTTCGAAGCGGCCATTGGAGTCCACCATGCCNCGTTTCAGGCCTGAGGAGTTCCAGAGCATGGAAATCTCGCCCGATGCGGAAATAGCGATCATGCCGCCCTGACCGCCAAGCATGCGTACATCGTCCAGTGCNCCCTGAACNGCNTCCTCCAGCTTGGCGCCGCCATAGCGNATGCGTGCGGATACGTCAGCGGCGGCGGCGGCGCGGATGAANTATTCCCCAAGACCCGTGCAGGACACAGCGCAGCGCTCGTCTGCCCAGGTGCCTGATCCGATCAGGGGCGTATCGCCNAGCCGTCCNGGNGTTTTGCCNCGAATGCCTGCCGTAGACGTGGCNGCCGAAAGGTCCCCATAAATGTCCAGCGCAACGGCTCCGACGGTGCCGGTGGAGTTGATCATGTCTTGGGTCGTGAGTTCATCGACCGGATCGTAGTAGGAGCCCGGGTCTTCGATCACTTCCAATCCGGAATCTGCAAGCAGCTTGCGCGCCCCATCTGCGATCAANAGCACGTTCGGGGTACGCTCCATGACCGCACGTGCACAGGAAACAGGGTTGAGATAACCCTGCAGTGCGCCGACGGCTCCGGCTGTGCGATTGCGACCATCCATGATGGCGGCGTCCAGTTCATAGGCTCCGTCCAGATTTGGCGCAGCGCCCTTGCCTGCGAGGTAGAGGCCGGATTCCTCCAGTCCCTGGACCATCACTTCGACCACGTCCAAAGCTGCTTCCCCATCCTGCAGACGNGTCGCACCATTCTTCAACAGGGTCGCCAGATGGGCTTCCTGCAGGGAATAGTCATTGCCTGGTATCGGACCGGCCCCACCGTGCAGGGCGAGTGCCCATTTCTTTGCCATTGGATCGCTACCTCTCCGCTACGTCAGGCTTGGACTTTTATTCGGCACACCGCTACCGTCTGGCAGCAGAAACAACAAGACGGGAAGGAAGTTGCAGGCATGAAAGCAGTGCTCTCCAAGGAAGTAGGCGGACCGGATACTCTGGTGATCGAAGACGCCCCGATGCCGGAATGCGGCAAGGGCCAGGTTCTGATCGAGGTGAAGGCGTGCGGGGTGAATTTCCCGGATTCGCTCATTATCCAGGACATGTACCAGTTCAAACCACCCCGCCCATTCTCTCCCGGCGGTGAAATTGCCGGATTCGTGAAGGAAGTTGGCGAAGGCGTCAGCCACGTCAAAGAAGGTGACCGCGTGCTTGCGTCAATTGGCAATGGCGGAATGGCAGAATATGCCGTGGCCGCTCAACACGCTGTCATGCCCATTCCGGACGGGATGCCGTTCGAGGAGGCTGCCGCCTTCCTGATGACCTACGGCACCAGCTATTATGCGCTCAAGGATCGCGGAGATCCGAAGCCTGGCGAGAAGCTTCTCGTGCTCGGCGCGGCTGGCGGTGTGGGTATTGCGGCGGTTGAGCTGGGCAAGGCAATGGGCCTCGAAGTCATCGCCGCCTGTTCAACACAGGAGAAAGTGGACTTCTGCCTCTCCAAGGGCGCCGACAAGGGCCTTGTCTATGCGCGCGATCTCGACCGCGATGGTCAAAAGGCTTTCTCCAACGATATCAAGGAAGTTTCCGGTGGCGGTGTCGACATCATCTATGACGGTGTTGGCGGAAACTACGCGGAACCATCGCTCCGCGCCATGAACTGGGAAGGGCGGTTCCTCGTGATCGGCTTCCCCGCAGGCATTCCGAAATTGCCACTCAACCTGACCTTGCTGAAAAGCTGCGATGTGCGCGGTGTCTTCTGGGGCGCAGCGGTTGCGCGTGACCCGAAAGCGCATGCGCAGAATGTGGCGGAGCTGTTCAAGCTATACAGTGAAGGCAAGATTCGCCCGCACATTTCCAATACGTATCCGCTGGAAAAATCCGCAGATGCGATTCAGGAACTGATGGACCGGAAAGCGCAGGGCAAGGTGGTGGTTGTCGTCTAGGCGATGCAGAGCTGTAACCGCAATTACAGTTAACGTCTGAACCAAACTCCCGCTCGCGCATAATTCCGGTATGACGGAAGAGCGCAAGGTTCAGGAAAATGACGGCCGCGGCGGCAAACGGATGCGTTTGTTGCGTCGCGGTCGTATTGTATTGAATCAGCGTCATAGCTCATTCGATGTCGGAATCCGGGACTTGTCTGCCACGGGCGCCAAGCTGAAGCTCAGCGAGATCTGGGCCGTGCCTGATGCCTTCGAGCTACAGATATTGAAATCTGACGGTTCTGTGGAGCTGATCGTACCGTGTGCGAAGCGATGGCAGAGCGGTATTCTGGTCGGCGCGCAGTTCGTCCGCCCGCCACGCTAGTTCTCCGTTCGCCTCGTTCTGCAAGACCATCCACGAAAAAGCCCGCCAGATCTCTCTGGCGGGCTTTTCTTGTGAAGGAAGGCGTTGACTAGGCGGACTTCTGGTCGCCGTCGACTTCCTCGAAGTCTGCGTCCACGACATCATCGCCGTCTGCCGCAGCATCTGCAGCGGCATCAGCGCTGGCAGTTTCTTCCTGCTGGCTGGCATAGATGGCCTCGCCAAGTTTCATGGCGGCGGTCATCAGGGCCTGATGCTTGGCCTGAATATCGGCGATGTTGTCGCCTTCACGGGCCTCTTTCAGCTCATCGGACGCTGTCTTGATCTCGGCTTTCACCTCGTCAGACACCTTGTCGCCATGCTCCTCGACCTGCTTTTCGGTCTGGTGCACGAGGGCTTCAGCCTGGTTCTTGGCTTCGACCAGCTCGCGGCGAGCCTTGTCTGCGCCAGCATTGGCTTCGGCGTCGGCCATCATGTTCTTGATGTCGTCTTCCGACAGGCCGCCATCTGCCTGGATGGTGATGACCTGTTCCTTGCCGGTCGCCTTGTCCTTGGCGGACACGGACACGATGCCGTTGGCGTCGATGTCGAAGGTCACTTCGATCTGAGGCACGCCGCGCGGGGCCGGCGGAATGCCTTCGAGGTTGAACTGGCCGAGCATCTTGTTGTCGGCGGCCATTTCGCGCTCGCCCTGGAAGACCTTGATCGTCACGGCAGGCTGGTTGTCGTCAGCCGTCGAGAAGACCTGGGACTTCTTGGTTGGGATCGTGGTGTTGCGGTCGATCAAGCGCGTGAACACGCCGCCCAGCGTTTCAATACCGAGCGACAGCGGGGTAACGTCGAGCAGGACAACGTCTTTCACGTCGCCTTGCAGAACGCCGCCCTGAATGGCCGCGCCGATGGCAACCACTTCGTCCGGGTTCACACCCTTGTGCGGATCGCGACCGAAGAATTTCTTCACGGCTTCCTGCACTGCCGGCATACGGGTCATGCCGCCAACGAGGACGACTTCGTCAATGTCGGAGGCGGATTTGCCCGCATCAGCAAGCGCTTTCTTGCACGGTTCGATGGTCCGCTTGACGAGGTCTTCGACAAGGCTCTCGAACTTGGCGCGGGTCAGCTTGATATTCAGGTGTTTCGGGCCTGTTGCGTCTGCTGTGATGAAGGGAAGGTTCACTTCATACTGGCTGGCAGAAGACAGTTCCTTCTTCGCCTTCTCGGCTTCTTCCTTCAGGCGCTGGAGGGCCAGCTTGTCGGCCTTCAGGTCAATGCCCTGATCCTTTTTGAATTCTTCCGCGAGGAAGTCGACGATGCGCAGGTCGAAATCTTCACCGCCGAGGAACGTGTCGCCATTCGTCGACAGAACTTCGAACACGCCGTCACCAATTTCCAGCAGGGACACGTCGAACGTACCACCGCCAAGGTCATAAACCGCGATGGTCTTGGACTGGTCGCCCTTGTCGAGACCATAGGCGAGTGCGGCCGCGGTCGGCTCGTTGATGATGCGCAGCACTTCGAGGCCGGCAATCTTGCCTGCGTCTTTCGTAGCCTGGCGCTGGGCGTCGTTGAAGTAAGCCGGAACGGTAATGACCGCTTGGGTAACTTCACTGCCCAGATAGGCTTCTGCGGTTTCTTTCATCTTAGTCAGGATGAAGGCAGAGATTTCCTGCGGGGCGTAGTCTTTGTCGTGGCCTTTCACCCATGCGTCGCCAGATGGGCCTTTGACGATCTCAAAAGGAGAAATCGCCTTGTCCTTCTGCGCGGTCGGATCGTCGAACTGACGACCGATCAAGCGCTTGATGGCGTAAAAGGTGAAATCCGGGTTGGTCACGGCCTGGCGCCGGGCCGGCATGCCGATCAGACGTTCGCCACCTTCTGTAAAGGCGACAACGGATGGAGTTGTGCGCTGGCCTTCAGCGTTTTCGATAACCTTTGCCTGCCCGCCTTCCATGACAGCGACACAGGAGTTGGTCGTACCAAGGTCAATACCAATGATTTTGCTCATGTTGCATCTCTCTTTTTATCAAGCCGCCACGGGCCGTGTTCTGTTGCGGTCTGCTCAGCAGCCCCGGACAGCCAGTGGCTCTCTCCAAGGGTTCAAATGAGGTGGCGGAAGCGGTTTTAATCCGCGCGCCGGTTCGACTTGCGATATGGGAAGGGTTTAGCGCGTCTCAAGGGGGGAACAATACGTAGCTGTACAGGTTTTTGGCGCTTCACTGCGATAGGTAACCTCTATGGCAGGGAGTTCATCAATTTATTTGATAATGGTTCTCACTCGCACTATCTCTATTGGTGTGAAAGGAAATTCCATGCCCCGCCAACTGATCAAGACGCTGACTTATAGCCTGATGCACCTCACCGTGGCTGTTGCCGTGGCATTCGCCCTGACGCGCAACTGGCACGCCGCTCTTGCCATCGGCTTGATTGAGCCTGCCGTGCAGACAATCGCCTACACATTCCATGAGCGTCTTTGGGAGCGTTTGCCGCTCCGCCGGACACCTGAGGCCGAACCAGTGGTTTGATACAGGCTCGGAAAAGCTGGACGCATCGGCAGCCCCCTTGGCATAGTGGCGAAAACACATGCCGGGGAGGCTTCAAATATGTTCCGTTCGCTCGTAATCTCATCCTCATCCATTGTTCTTGCGGCTTGCGCGGCAACCGTGACCGAAACGGTTGCTGAGCCTGTAGCGGTCGCCAGCATCGAACAGGTCTGGGTGTCTGAAGGCTTTGAAAGCCCCGAAGGCGCGGTTGAAGCGCCGAACGGCGGATACTTCATCTCCAATGTGGTCGGGGAGGGGCGCGACAAGGACGGTAATGGATACATCGCCCATATTGGTCCAGACGGCTCCATCATTGAGCAACATTGGGCGGCGAAGCTGGACGCGCCCAAGGGTATGGCCGTTCTGGACGGCGTGCTGCATGCGACCGATATAGACTCAGTCGTGTCGTTTGACGTCGCCACCGGCAAGCGGCTCGGCAAGGTGCAAATCGAGGGCGCCCAATTCCTCAATGATGCGACAGAATGGGGCGGGTCGATCTATGTCTCTGACTCCGGCGATGCGGCAATTTACAAGATNGTGGACGGCGCAGCTGAGCTTTGGCTGCAGGACGAGCGGCTGGCAGGCGTAAACGGCCTGCTCGGCGATGGTGAGCGGATGCTGNTCTCNACCATGACGACNGGCAGCCTGTNTAGCGTGACCGCAGACGGCGAACTGACAGAGATTGCCNACGGAATGGAGAATGCCGACGGGATCGGGCTGGTGCCCGGCGGTGGCTATCTCGTGTCATCCTGGCCGGGTCAGATCCACTATGTNGGCGAGGATGGCGCGGTAACCACCCTGTTTGANNAGCCGGTCTCGCAGAACGATCTGACCGTGATCGGCGACGCCGTCATCGTGCCGAACTGGCGGCAGAACACGGTCACGATGTGGAAGGTGCGGCGCTAGTTCGCTGCGCCGGCACTGACGGCCACCATGGCGGCGCGCAGGGTGCGCTCGCCGATTTTCCAGCCGGGCTGGAAGCAGGAGGCGATTGTACCGTTCGGCTGGTCGGACGGAATATTCGCGACCGCCTGGTGCTGGTTCGGATCGAATGTGTCGCCGGGGAGGGCAGCAATCACCGTAACGCCATGCCGGGCGAGGGCTGTGTGCAGCTCCTTTTCCGTCATCTCGATGCCTTCGAACAGGTTTCGGCCAGGCTCTGACAGCGCTGCGCGGTCTTCTTCAGACAGGGCCGTCAATGCGCGGGAAAGATTGTCAGACACGCTCAGAAGGTCGCCCGCAAATTTCTCGATTGCGTAGATGCGTGCGTCTGCCACCTGACGCTCAGCGCGCTTGCGCGTGTTCTCGAGATCAGCCAGCGTGCGCAGCAATTGTTCGCGCAATTCCTCTTTCTCGATTTCCAGTTTCTGGACCGGATCCATCTCTTCTTCTGGCGCCGCTTCTTCAGCAGGCGCAGACTTGAGGATATCGTCCGCGGCGGCTTTCAGCTCTGCCTTGGATGCGTTGGAATCGATCTCAGCGGTTTCGCTGTTCTTGGGTTCGTCGCTCATCCTTGCGTATCCTTCTTGCGGCGGGCGGAGAGGATTTGCCCCACCACTTTCGCCGTATAATCCACCATGGGTATGACGCGGGCATAGTTCAGCCGGGTCGGGCCAATCACGCCAAGCGCGCCGATAACCTGTTTTTCGCCTCCCATATAGGGAGCCACAATCACACTTGAACCCGACAGCGGGAAAAGCTGGTTCTCCGCGCCGATGAACAGACGCACGCCGTCCGCTTCCCGGGTTGTGTCCAGGATATCAAGCAGGCTTTGCTGGCGTTCAAGCTCATTGAACAGCTGTCGCACCCGGTCGAGGTCCTCGGCGGCCTGTGCATCCTCCAGCAGGTTGGCGCGTCCGCGAACGATCAGCGACCGTCCCCGGCCTGGCGCATCCCCGCCCCATTGGGCAAGCCCTTGTTCCACGAGAGACGAGGCCGCCTGATCCAGCGCGGCGCGGCGGGTACGCAATTCGTCGCGAATATCGTTCGCAACTTCGGACAAGGTGCGTCCCCGCACGCGCGTGGAGAGGTAGTTTCCGGCCTCCATTAATGTGGTTGATGGCAAGCCTTCCGGCACTTCCACGATCCGGTTTTCGACATCGCCATCTTCGGTCACGATGACGCATAAGGCTTCGCGCCCGCCCAGGGGAACGAACTCAGCGTGTCGCACAANGGCGTCCCGGGTNGGGGAGGACACCAGTCCTGCACCGCCGGTGAGGCCGGAAAGAATGTTCGAGGCCTCGCNCATGACCGCCTCGATATCGGTACCGGCCGATTTCAACCGATCATCAATTTCCATTCGGTCGCCGCGGCTCGGCTCCCCGATCTCAAGGAAGCCGTCTACGAACAGGCGCAAGCCCGTATGCGTGGGCGCACGCCCCGCCGAGATATGGGGTGACTCAAGCAGCCCAAGCTCGGTCAGATCGGCCATCACATTGCGGATCGATGCGGGTGACAGCGCTATCCCGCTCTTGGACAATGTGCGGGAGCCGACTGGCTCGCCTGTGGTCAGATAGCCTTCGACGATTTCCCGGAAAATGTCGCGAGAGCGCTGGTCGAGGCGCTGCAACAGGGATTGCGTGTCGAGAGGCGGGATCATGTTTTATTGATTAGGCGCGGCNNGNCCTCTGTTCAATAGGCATCGCGCCGCGACGAGCTTGTTTCAGGAGAGGTTCTGGATAAGGCCCAAATGGTCCAGATGCATGTCTTCNGCGGCGGGGCGACGAGGCAGGCCGGGCATGGTGACGAGGTCGCCGCANATGCCGACCACAAACCCTGCGCCAGCCGAGAGGCGCACTTCCCGCAGNTGCAGGGCATGGCCTTCAGGCGCGCCAACAAGCTTCGCATCGCTTGAAAAGCTGTAAGGTGTTTTCGCCATGCAAACCGGAAAGTTGCCGTACCCATCCTGTTCCCAGCGTTCCAGTTGCTTGTGGACCGAGGCGGGCGCATCGACATGGCTTGCGCGATAGATGCGCTTGGCCACGGTTTCGATCTTTTCGAACAGGGGCATATCGGATGGGTAGAGGGGTTGAAAGTCGATTGGCGTGTCGCTGGCGATCCGGGTGACTTTCCGGGCGAGGTCTTCNGCGCCATGACCGCCNTCNGCCCAGTGTGTACAAATCGACACCTGGACGCCTCGCTCTGCACAATAGGCTTCGATGGCGGCGATTTCCCGAGATGTATCCGACGTGAACCGGTTGATCGCTACGACGACNGGNACATTGAACTGCTTCANATTNTCGATNTGCCGGCCAAGATTTGCGAGGCCTCTCTCCAGCGCATCGTAGCTCACCGTTCCGGCATCTTCCTTGGAAATGCCGCCATGCATTTTCAGCGCGCGCACNGTGGCAACAAGGACTGCCGCACTTGGCATCAATCCGGCTTGGCGACATTTGATNTTGAAGAATTTCTCGGCGCCCAGATCTGCGCCAAAGCCTGCTTCGGTGATCACATAATCTGCCATCTTGAGCGCAGCTTTCGTGGCGATCACGCTGCTGCAACCATGCGCAATNTTGGCAAACGGTCCGCCATGCACAAGCGCCGGATTGCCCTCCAGCGTCTGGACCAGGTTTGGCAGCATTGCGTCTTTCAACAGCGCCATCATCGCGCCAACNGCTTTCATGTCCTTGGCNGTTACNGGAATGCGGCCACGGCGATACCCGATCACCATGCGCTCCAATCGTTCCTGAAGGTCATGCGCATCCCTGGCCAGGCAGAGGATCGCCATGATCTCCGATGCGACCGTGATATCGAAGCCGGTTTCCATGGGTGTGCCGTTGGGGCTGCCGCCCAGGCCGGTCACGACATTGCGCAGGTTGCGATCATTCATGTCCATGACGCGTCGCCAGGTGATCCGCGTCGGTTCCAGACCGCTGTCTCCGCCCCAGTGCACATGATTGTCGATCATTGCNGCGAGCAGATTGTGAGCGGANGTGATGGCGTGGAAATCACCGGTGAAATGCAAATTGATATCTTCCATCGGAACGACTTGNGCNTGTCCGCCGCCCGTCGCACCGCCCTTCATCCCGAAGCAGGGGCCAAGAGACGGTTCACGCAAGCAGAGCAGAGTGCGTTCACCAATCCGGTTCATCGCATCGGTCAGGCCNACGCTGGTGGTTGTCTTGCCTTCGCCAGCGGGNGTCGGGTTGATCGCNGTAANGAGGATCAGCTTGCCGTCGGATTTGGCTTTCAGNGAAGATAGATGGCCGGGCGCGATCTTCGCCTTGTCATGGCCNTAGGGGATNATGTCGGCAGCATCGATCTGAAGCGCGTCGGCAAGCTCACTCATCGGGCGTTTCTTCGCGCTTCTGGCGATCTCGATATCTGTCGGCATATGTCCCCCTGATCGTCTCTAAACGTGTTCCCGGTGTAGACAGGCGCGGCAAAACCCGCAATCAGGCTCGGCAGAAAAGAGGATTTCGCCATGAGCACGCTAATTCGGCCTTCCGGTCGCACCTTCGACCAGCTTCGTGACGTTTCGCTGGAGACCAATGTCACCCGTTATGCGGAGGGCTCCTGTCTGGCGAAGTTCGGCAACACCCATGTATTGTGTACTGCCAGTTGGGAAAAGAGCGTGCCGCCTTGGCTCAAAGGGCAGGGCAAGGGCTGGGTCACCGGCGAGTATGGCATGCTGCCGCGCGCCACCCATACGCGTGGTCGCCGGGAGGCTGCTTCGGGAAAACAGTCTGGTCGNACGCAAGAGATCCAGCGCCTGATCGGCCGTTCGCTGCGGTCAGTTTGCGANCTGTCCGCNNTGGGNGAGAACCAGATCACGATTGATTGTGACGTGCTTCAGGCCGATGGCGGCACTCGCACGGCGTCGATCACTGGCGGCTTCGTCGCGCTTGCAATGGCATGCCGTTACCTGAAGGCGGAAGGCGTGATCTCAGCCGACCCGATTACCAAGCAGGCTGCCGCGATTTCAGTCGGCGTGTATCAGGACCACCCGGTGCTGGATGTTGATTACCCGGAAGATTCGCGCGGCGAAGCAGACATGAATGTCGTGATGAGTTCGGATGGCGGCTTCATTGAAGTGCAGGGCACGGGTGAAGAACGCCCAATGACCCGCGCTGAGCTCGACGAAATGCTCCGCCTTGCTGAAAAGGGATGTATGGAATTGTTTGAAGCGCAGCGCGCGGCGCTCGGCTAAAGGCCAAGCTCGAACATCCCAAGCTGAAAGCTGCGGGCAATTCGGTTGGCGCGTTCCATGAAGTACTCGACCGTCTCTGCAGAGTCGCTGAGCTCTTCGAGCGTTAGTCGAAACAGGGCAAGCCAGATGTTGAAATGGGCGGGCGTAANGCCCGTCAATTTCATATGCGCCGGGAACGGCTTTCCGGAGTAGCGTCCTGTATTCATGGCGACGGACGACCAGAAATCCTTCATTGTCGCCAAGTGGGGCGTCCAATGGTCACCGATCTCCGTTTCGAAGACCGGGCCGAGCAGGGGGTGGGCACGTACCCGCGTGTAGAAATTCTCGACCAGGTCAGAAATGAAGGCTTCGTCGATGCCCAAGCGGGCCGCATTTTCCTGGATTTCGCGGCGGCGGTCTTCAGCGGATCGAATTCGTACGGTCATGGCAGACCAAATGGGCAGCCTNCTGAGGCGTGTCCATAGGTAGAAGNCCTTGGTCGGTCAGTTTGCCGATGCNGGCTTGCCGTTCTGCCAGGTCACGTCCCGTCCGAACAGCGGTACGGTCGACAGGCTCATCTTGGCGGATCCGTCCACGATCTTGCGGCTATAGGAGACATACATCAGNCTGTCGGAGTCGGCATCATAGATGCGGCGCACAGCGAGTTGTTTGAAGATCAGGCTCTGGTTCTGATCGAAGACTTCCTCGCCCGATTTGTCGAGATCGATCCGTCCGATGCGAATTGGTCCTGANTGCAGGCAGGAAATGGAGGANTTGGACGGGTTTTCAAACCAGTTTCCCTTTCCCAGNCGGTCCCACACGCCGCGATCAAAGAAGGATAGATGGCAGACCACGCCTTCGATTTTCGGGTCAGTCAATTGCTTGATCTTGATCTCATTGCCGAGCCAGTCATTCTTGAACTCGCCAACTTCCTTGTCGCCTCCACAGGCGGCGATTGGCAGGGCGAGCGCGAGCAGGGCGAGAGAAAGTTTCCGCTTCATGAGACATGCTACGCCGCCCGGAGGCATGCGTTCCCGAACTGGATCAGTAAAACTTGCGCCGAGCCGACAACATGTCGCCGAGCGCGCGAACTGTTGCGGCGCCGATCTGCATCGGNGTCGGCTTGCGGCGGTGGGCGTGGCGGACAAGATGACCGCAATTGGAGCCGAAGAGATCATAGTCNCGNCCCANCTGCCNGCGGGCGCGGTTTTCGACGAGATGCGCGTCGAGCGAGCTGTAGCGGCGGTGTCGCCGTATGTCGCGCCCTGTCGCAAATTCCTCAGGGGTTTGCTCAATCACGCCATCATGAAGACGCGAATTGCTGATGATGGTTCCGCGCGACGTGACAACGCCATAATGCGACAAGACCACACCAAACCGCACNGACACGACGTCGCCTGGCTCGAATGGGAATTTGTCGCGATAGCTCATCTACTCGGCCGCCACCTGTTCATGGTCGGCTGAATCCTCGTCATCNAAAACGAGCAAATCTCCCGGCTGGCATTCCAGCTCACGACAGAGGGCTTCCAATGTCGAAAAGCGCACGGCCTTGGCCTTGCCGGTTTTCAGAATGGACAAATTGGCGAGTGTCACGCCCACACGCTCTGACAGTTCGGTCAGGGACATGCGACGATCCAGAAGCACACGGTCGAGGGTCACGCGAATGGACATTTCCTGTGCTCCTATATGGTCATCTTCTCTTCATCGCGAAGGCGGGTGCCCTCCCGGAAGACTTGGGAAAGAATGAAGAGCGCCGCAACCGATGCCCATGCGATAAGGTCGAAGGAAAGCTGTATTCTCGTGCCGTCAACGACCAGGCCGACCACGATGGCGATGGCATAGCGCAGCAGTTGCGTCACGGCGATGGCGATGGCGATCCGGGTCAATCTGACGGCATTTTCCGGAACGAACGGGTCGCCTGCTGTCAGGGTTGCCAGAATTTTGCGCAATTCGAGACATACGAAAATCACGGCAACCACAACGACGAGCGCGCCGAGCAGGCCAGCGCTCAATTCCTGCAGCGTTATGTCGTGGTCGTCGATCTTGATGGCGCCGATACTGATGGGGGTGCCCGACAGTATTGAGATCAATTCTACCCCGCCGGCCAGAATGACGATTGCGCCGATCAAGGCAGTCATCCACATGACAATCGTCACCAGTACGGTCATGACCGCTGCCATGGAGGTTCCCGCATTTGTGCTCATGTGTCTCTGTTTACCTTCCGGCGATTGTTGACATGATGCTCGAGGATGAAGTTGCTCGAGGCGGTGGGCTTACCGAATAACGATATATACATTTATGTCAAAAGCAAGAATAGGGCCATTACAGAATGGGTGAAAATAAAATGATTCGAAGGCTTTCGCCCGGTCGACTGGTCGCAGCGACCCATAACAAGGGTAAGGTCTCCGAGCTTAAGGATTTGTTCGAGCCGCTAGGATTTGATGTCGTCTCCGCCATCGANCTGGACCTTCCTGAGCCGGAAGAGACCGAAGCCACCTTTGCCGGAAATGCNATCCTGAAGGCGCGTGCGGCTGCTGAAGCCACCGGCGCACCTGCGCTTTCCGATGATTCCGGGCTCGCCGTGACAGCTTTGGGCGGCGCGCCGGGTATCTATTCTGCCCGCTGGGCAGGTGAGCCGCGCGACTTCGGAAAGGCGATGGAGAAAGTGCAGCGGGAGCTGGATGAGATTGGCGCANNGGACCGGTCAGCCAAGTTTGTCTGCGCGCTGGCCGTTGTATGGCCTGATGGTCATGCGGAAGTCTATGAGGGCGAAGTGCATGGTGAATTGACCTGGCCGCCGCGCGGGGACAAGGGCTTTGGATATGANCCGGTCTTTGTNGCCAAGGGCGAAACCATCACGTTCGGTGAAATGGATCCGGACCGGAAGCATGCCATGAGCCATCGTGCAAATGCCGTTGCCAAGCTGAAGGCGGCTTTGCTGGCATGAGCGAGGGGGCNCCCNCTTTCGGTCCAGAATATGGATTTGGAATCTACNTTCATTGGCCGTACTGTGCNAAANTCTGNCCCTACTGCGACTTTAATGTGTANGCAGCCAAGGNTCGNGANCCGACCTNNNTGTTGGAAGCGATCAAGAAAGACCTNCAGATCCATCGGCCCAGACTGCCTGAGCATGGACGGGCGGGCAGTCTCTACTTCGGGGGAGGGACGCCCTCCCTGCTGAAGCCGACTGAAATCGCCGGATTGGTGCGCGCGGCTGAAGAGAGTTTCGGGCTGGAGGCGGATGCCGAGATCACGCTGGAGGCAAATCCCAACGACATCCTGCGGATGGATTTGCAGGGTGTGAAGGCTGCCGGGGTTAACCGGCTCTCTCTTGGGGTCCAGTCACTTCGCGATGATGCGCTTGCATTTCTGGGGCGTGACCATCATGGCAGTGCGGCGCGCATTGCCATGAGCCGCGCTTTGGATGTGTTTCCAAATACATCCGTTGATTTGATTTATGCGCGACCTGGACAGTTGGCGGAGGAGTGGCAATCAGAACTCAGTGATGTTCTCGCTTTCGGTGCACCGCATATTTCCTTGTATGAACTCACCATTGAGGAGCGCACGGCCTTTGGAAAAGCGGCGGCGCGTGGCGAGCTGTTGCCAATGGAAGATGATGATCAGGCGGACCTTTATGAACTTACACAGGAAATCCTGACCTCTGCGGGTCTGCCGGGCTATGAGGTTTCAAACCATGCACGAGCGGAGGAGTTCCGGTCACGGCACAATATGACATATTGGAATGGAGGCGACTGGATTGGCGTGGGGCCAGGGGCGCATGGGCGGCTCAGTGTTGGCGGGAACCGCTACGCATCCGAGGCTGAGCGCCGACCGGAGGCCTATATCGCAAATGTGCAGGCACTTGCTTCCGGATGGTCTGACGCATCAAAACTGTATCCGCTGGACAATGCTCGCGAACTGCTCGCCATGGGATTGCGTCCCGAGATGGGAATTGACCGGACCCGGATCGAGACGGTCTCGGGCCGCGCGCTGCCACAGGACAAGATTGATGTCTTTGTCGAAGAGGGATGGATGCGCGAAGAAGGCGCGCGCATCGCCCTGACGCCGAAGGGACGCCTGCTGGCTGATGCGCTTACAGCGGAGCTATCCCCCTGAGGGCAATTTGGGTGGGAAGCGGCCCATGCGCTCTTCCCAATGCCGCCGACACAAGGAGAGATAGGTCGCTTTTGCAATGCTGACTTGTTCTCCCTCGGTCAGGGCTTCCCCATCAGGGCCGAGCCGGATGACCATTGTCGCCTTGCGTCCGCACTCGCAGATTGTCCGGATTTCCCGCAAGGAATCGGCGATGGCAAGTAGCGCTGCAGAACCTTCGAACAACTCCCCCTGAAAATCTGTCCGCAGGCCATAGGCCAGGACGGGCAGGTTCAGATGATCCGCTGCCCTGGCCAATTGCCAGACCTGCTCCTTGGACAGGAACTGTGCTTCATCGACAAACACGGCGCTGAGGGCGTGTGTGTCGAGTTCATCCGCGATCAGGCCAAAAATGTCAGTGTCCCTATCATACAGGACTGCGTCAGCTCCGATGCCGATGCGAGACGAGATGTGCCCGTCCTCATCATCCTTGTAGAGCGCAGATGTCAGGAGCAGGACTTCCATTCCTCGCTCCCGATAATTGTAGGCTGCTTGCAGCAGGATCGTCGACTTGCCCGCATTCATGGCGGCATAGGAAAAGTAGAGCTTTGCCATCAGGGCTATTCCAGCGCTTTGGCAATACCTTCGCGGCGCGGATCTGCCCCGCCCTCAAGGCCATCTTCGCGGACGATGATCACGTGAAGGCCGGAGTTTTCTCCTTCGCGCTCTTCAACTTTGTAGCCGAGTTCCCGCAGCGCGTCCGCGGCCTCCATACCGCCGGGCCGGTCAATTTCCACACCGACCGTGTCACCGCGCGCGATGATGTTCGGTAGGTCAATCGCTTCCTGGGCTGACTTTCCCCACTCCAGCACACCAACCAGTGTCTTCGATACATACGCCACAATGGAGTTCCCCCCGGGCGACCCGGTGACCATGAACAAGTCTCCTGCCGGATCAAAGACGAGCGTTGGTGACATGGAACTGCGCGGGCGTTTTTTCGGGCCGGGGGCGTTGGCGACAGGTTTGGTGCCCTTGGTGGGCTGCCGAGAGAAATCGGTCAGTTCATTGTTCAGCATGAAGCCCTTCACCATAATGGAGGAGCCAAACGCAGCCTCGACTGTTGCCGTCATGGAAACCGCATTTCCGTCCGCATCCACAATCGAGATATGCGTGGTGCCCGGACCATGTTCTGTTGCATCTTCACCCCATAGCGGGCGGACAGGATCCCGGCCGAGCGCGAGGCCAGGGTCGCCCGGATGGGTCGTCGCGTCGGGTGCAAATGCTTCCTTGGCGCGCACGCGCAGATAGGCTGGATTGATCAAGTCCGTTGCCGGAACGGTGACAAAATCAGAATCGGCGACATAGTGGTCGCGGTCTGCATAGGCGAGGCGCTGGGCGTCAATGAAGGCCTTGAGGTAATTCTCNTCCGTCATATCGGCTTCTTCGGTTGGCTCCAGAAGGTCATAGAGTCCCATGATCATGTTTTGCGTCACGCCGCCGGAAGAGGGGGGCGGTGCAGAGCAAATCCGATAGCCGTCAGCGCGGTCACCGCAGAGTGCTGGGCGGATCTTCACGCTGTAGTCGGCAAGGTCTTCAAGGCTCATGGCGCCAGGATTGGCGTCACTGTTCACAGCGTCCACAATCGCTTGCGCGATTTCGCCCTCGTANAAGGCGGATGGGCCGGATTCCGCAATTGCTGACAGCGTGGCGGCATAGTCCGGATTGGTGCGGATGAAGCCAACCGGCAGGGGCTCGCCATTCGGATAGAAATAATCTGCCGATGCGGGCAGGTCGTCNAGTCTCACNGCACCCCGCAGGCGTGGATTCGCCAGAAGGCCGGCAAGGCGCGGCGAGACCTCGAACCCATCTTCCGCCAGTTTGATGGCGGGCTGGAACAGAGTTGCCCAATCAAGCTTGCCTGCAGCCTCATGCGAGGTTTTGTAGAGGGCGATCTGGCCGGGAACGCCGACAGCTTTCCCGGATTGCCACGCTTCGAGGAANCCNAGCGGCTTGCCATCCTTCATGAAATGGTTCGGTGTCGTGGAGGCAGGCGCAACTTCGCGTCCATCGAACACGGTGATCTCATCGGCGTCGCGATCATAATAGACCATGAAGGCGCCGCCGCCGATGCCTGAGCTTTGAGGCTCCACCAGGCCTAGAACGGCATGCACCGCAATTGCGGCGTCGATCGCGCTGCCGCCCTGACGCAGCATTTCAAGGCCAGCCTCCACGGCGCGGGGATCTGCTGCGGCGACCATCGCGCCCTTCGTCCAGGCGTCGACCTCTGCTTCGGTAGCAATCGCGTCCGTTTCCGACGTTGCCGTTTGCTGAGCTGCATCTGCGGCGCGACGGGCTTCTTCAGTCGCGTTGAATGGGCGGTCGTCCCCGGGTGCGCAGCTGGCGAGCGCCATGCAGGTGAGAAGGATCGGCAAACGTCTCATAAGGTGCCCCTTTGGCTTGGCGAGTGTTGCGGCTGACCTTATGAAACATGGCTCACAAGGGAAAGGCAGGGCGACAGCTTATGGCAAAACCAGGCGCAAGAAACACCATCACTGACGTGCCCGGCTTCAAGGTCGGTCAGACCGAAGACGCGAAAGTGCGCACCGGAGTCAGTGTCATCGTGCCGGACGCGCCAGCCATCGCGGCCGTTGCCGTGTCCGGTGGAGGGCCCGGCACGCGCGAGACGGACCTCTTGTCTGCGGGCATGCTGGTGGATGGAATCGACGCCATCTGTCTGTCTGGCGGCAGCGCCTTTGGGCTCGCNGCAGCGGATGGCGTTGCGTCGGGATTGAAGCAGGAAGGGCGGGGCTTTGCGCTCGTACCGCTAACGGGTGTGCCGCGCACGCCGATCGTGCCCGCGGCTATCTTGTACGACTTGGCGAATGGGGGCGACAAATCCTGGGGAGATGTTTCCCCCTACGCCGCGCTGGGACTGGAAGCCTATAGAGNGCGTGGGCTGGGCGTTGAGCTTGGTCAGGCAGGNGCTGGCTTTGGNGCCAAGGCAGGCGCNTTTGCAGGNGGCACNGGCTCNGCCAGCATNGTGACNCATGANGGCATNACNGTCGGNGCGCTGGCAGGCGTGAANTGTTTTGGGTCNGTCTTCATGCCCGGCACGGACGCCTATTGGGCCTGGCCCTACGAGATNGATGGGGAGTTCGGCGGCAAGCGACCACCTGAAGACTATGCNGCCGATGCAGAGGATTGGGGCGCTGCGAAGGCCAACCCTGCACTTGGGCAGAANACGACCATCGCCTGTATTGCAACAGATGTGGCNCTGACGGCCAGCGAAGCGAAGCGCGTGGCGCAGATGGCCCTGTCCGGCTTCTCACGGGCCATTCGGCCTGTGTTTGCGCCATTCGATGGCGATGCCCTGTTTGTCATGTCATCTGCAAAGGTGGAATCGGGTGAAGAGCGCGCGATTCTTGTCGCACGAATTGGCGAATTGGCGGCGTCAACACTGTCGCGTGCCATCGCCAGAGGCGTGCATGAGGCCAATCGCTGACTGTATCGTGTGAAGCAGGTGGCGAGATTTTGTCGTCATTTGTCGCGCAATGTCTATTGGCCGCATGAGGCCTCAGATGGGGCACTGCACAGGAATGACAGTTGGATGGCAAACAGGCTTGCATCCCCCGATTCCTCGCTGTATGTGTCCGCCTTCAATAAAGGCAGGCACCCGTAG
>NZ_NHCK01000076.1:0-18288 GCF_002172815.1 Hyphomonas sp. TMED31
GGAAGGGCAGTTGAGTGCGCCGGAAGATTTCCCGGAGCGGATCATCTGGCGGCGCGGCGCGGCACCGGATCCAGTGGTGCAGGCCGTTCCTCCGCCTCTGGACAAGGTAAATGTGCCCGGCCAGCCGAGGGGGCTGGCGCATGACTGGCTGAGAGCAACGGAGCGGGCGCGAGAGAAAGCCGCTGCCGGTCGCTATCAGGATGAGTTCACACGCGCCAGTCAGCCGACGGGGGCAGGCCGTGAGCGGGCGAACCCGCGCGAGCGAGAGCGAAGGGCGCATCCTCCCGCGCAGCGTCTCGCCGCACTGGAAAGTGATCTCGGTACGGTCCGCATGCGTCAGCTGGAAGACTTGATCATTGANCGCGCGACGGAGTCAGCCCTGTGCGTGCGTTGGGGCATGGAGGCCGAAACNGTCAGGGCGACAGCGGGGACGGCGCTGATGCGGTTGGCGCGNGCCTACGAATTGGTGCCAGCAGCAGAGAGCCCTGCCTGAGCATCCTTGTTGATGCGTTCCAGCATCGAGGCAAGCCCGTTCGAGCGCTGCGCCGTCAATGCGCCGCTGACCCCGATTTCATCCAGCAGGGCCTTGGCGTCGAAGCGGGTNATCTCGTCCAGCGCTGCGCCGGAATAGAGGCGGATCAGCAAGGCAATCAGGCCGGAAACAATCATCGCGTCCGACTCNGCGCGGATCGTCATCTGGCCGTCTGCCAGATCTGTCACCATCCAGACTTGAGAGGCGCAGCCCCGCACGCGCGTTTCTTCCGTGCGCTCTTCCGGGGNAAGCGGCGGGTTCGCCTTGCCCAGATCAATGATGTGCGCATAGCGCGCTTCCCAATCGTCCAGCCAGGAAAACTCTTCGCGAATATCGTCAGCGGTTTCTGCAATCGTCATGACCGCCAAATGGGGCATGTCNCACAAAAAAGAAACCCCCGGGGCCACTGAGGACGCCGGGGGCGAGAGAGAGACTTGTGTTGACTGGCTACTGGTAGACGCCGCCAATGCATTGTCCCACGTCGGCAAGCGCGTGCTCTCCGATGCAGAACGGAACTTCATATTGCTGGTTCGCTGCGGCNACGCATTGCTGCAGGTTGAGATTGGCCATGTTCAGGCAGCCGCGCGTTTCGCGCTCGGCCATTGCAGAATTGACCTGGCTGGAAGACGAGGCCGTTTCGCCAAGGATGCGGTAAGCGGCGAGCGTGGCGATCTGGTCTGCCACGGGCTCNTTGCCGTACTTCACCTTTTTCTTTTGAGTCAGGCCGAGGCCGGATGTGACTGCCGCCGGGAAGCGGATGGCGTCTGCCGCGCCGGAGACATTGTCCCAGAGCGATGGCGCGCCAACGCGGCCTGCGCCGGCCAGAACGCTGTCGATNTCAGATGCTGCGAACGCAGAGATCAGGGGCTGGCGAGCAGGNGTGCCGACTGTCTGGATGCTGTTGAGGCGGTTGGCCTTCGCGCCGGAATTGCCGATCTTCGCCTTGGCCCANCCGGAGCCCTGAAGGCTGTAGGCCTGTTCCTTGACGTAGGCGGCTGTCGCGCTGAGTCGCTGGCTGTCGGCTTCTGTCGCGGCAAGGGACATGCTGACCGCATTGTCGCCGCCGCTCAGCGTGCGGGCATAGCGCACATCATTCTTCAGGCCGGTCAGCAGGACATCAGAGCCGTAATAGCTTTCGATGTCGCGTACAGCGGCGCGGTATTCAGGATCCTGAGACGCGATCAGGGCGGAATAGGAGATCCAGCCTTTTGACAGCTGGTCTGGATTGTGACCGCCGAGAGTGTTCAGGGCCGTGTCGATGTCATTGGCCGANGCGAACGGCTTCTCTTTCACGTCGGTTACNTCGGACTGGTATGTCCCGTAAACAGCGGCGGATTCAGAGATCGGGTCCGCTGACTGCGCCGATGCCCCCATTGCCATTCCCAGGGCAATCACCGCAGTACCGATCATTCTGATGGATTTCATGTGCAAATTCTCCCTCACGCGTCACGCGACACTGTTGCATGAACTTCCCCACATGGGGAACCTCACCTTGCCTGCTGGACACATTACAAATACAGCAAGACATGCGTGACACAGGCAGAATGCCTAACGAATATCACCGGGGTGTTAACGACTTGCCCGATCTGGCGCGAAAGAGATTACAGTTCATTCATCTCGTCTGGCTGGTGCTGACGGGGGGAGTGGGTCTGGCTGCGCTTATCGGTGGCACAGCTGATTCGGCACTGTTGGCAGGTCTGGTGATGGCGGCGCTGCCGGGAATTGTGGGCGCNACCCTGTTGCACGAAAGGGTTCAGGCAGACGATCTGGTCGGGCCGTTTCTGGTGATCGGCTGGACGCTGCTGGCCATGCTGGGGATCTCTGCGACGGGTGTGACGCTGTCGCCGCTGACCATATTGTTCGCGATTGCGCCGCTGACGGCGATGAATCTGGAAAAGCCCGGCATGGCGGCCGAAGCGGCGATTTTCAGCGCCTTTGCGTTTCTTGCGGCTGCGGTGATGGTGCGAATAGGCCTGTTGCCGCCGGCAAACCCCACCAGCCTGTATCAGGTGCCTGCCATGCTGCTCGCCTTCGCGGCGCTGGTAATGGTTGGCCTGCTGGCGTGGAGTTTCATGCATGCNCGCCAGGAAGAGGCNGCCTTGCCAGTAATNGCGCCAGAGGCCGTGATCCCCGTTCGGCAGGATCTCAGCCTGCCCGAAGAATCCGGTCTGCTGCTGCTCGATGTATCCGAGTTTGGCCGCATCCGAACCCTGAGTGGCGACATGCTGGGGCTCGACGGCGTCAAGGCGGGGGGCTTGCTGGCCAGCCTGCTGCAGGACGAGTCTGAACTCAGCCTGTTGAAACCTGCCAATGGNCGCACGCATGGCGAAATCACGCTGAAGAATGGTCGNGACGTGGCCTTCGTNGCCGAGGCGCATGATGAGGGNTCGATCCTGGTGTTGCGCGATCTGACGGAAGTCCGGGCGAGCACGCTGGAAACGCGGTCGCGTCTGGAAGAGGCCGAAGCGCGCCTCAGGGGGCGGACCGCGTTTTTCGCTTCACTGGGCCATGATCTGAAAACGCCGCTNAACGCCATTCTCGGCTATGCCGACATGATGCGTGCTGGCATCCGCGGGCCGATGCCGGAACCCTACAAGGACTATCCCGAGATCATTCATGAAAGCGGACAGGATTTGTTGCTGTTGGTCGAAGACATTCTGGACCTCGCCAAGGCCGAAGCTGACCGCCAGCGCCTGGAGCCGGAGCCCGTCGATCTGACTGCNTCTGCGCAATCGGTCCTGCGCCAACTGGAAAANCAGGCCGAGCGGGCAGGTGTGAAGCTGAAGCTGAAGGCAACACGAGAAGTCTGGGCCGAGGCTGATGCAAGAGCCGTCCGCCAGATCTGGCAGAACCTTGTGTCTAACGCCATCAAGTATTCAGCCTCTGGCGGCACTGTCACGCTGGATGCGCGCGACGAAGGCAATGCCACTGTGCTGAGCGTGACAGACAAGGGCGCGGGCATGTCACCGGAAGATGTTCGCAGCGTGCTGGAGCCGTTNTCTCAGGGCAGCAATTCCAAGGGACGCAAGGGAACAGGGCTCGGCCTCGCGGTCGTCAACTCCTTCGCNCAATTGCATGGCGGCCAGGTCGTNATTGATTCCGCNCCCAACAAGGGCACGAAGGTCGAGGTCAGCCTNCCGCGCGCCAATCCNGCAGACATTCAGCCGCTGGAGGATGCGGCAGAGTGATGATGNACAGGCTGCCGACNAAGGTCTGGGTGGATGCGCTGGTTCGCCGGGCGCAGGTCGCNGGCGCGGCGGCGTTCGTGCTGCAATCGGGCGATGAGGAGCGCGGCGACGTTGTGGTGAAGGTCGCCTGTCTGGACGGCACTGCGGCGGTCTACACGCCGAGCATGAACATGGANGGCGACCGCGTCTTCCTGAACCTGATCGTGCAGGGGATCGGCCCGGAGGAGGCGGACGTTGACGCCTATGTTCGCAAGGCCCGCGACCGGGACCGCGACCTGTGGGCCATCGAGATNGAGGATCGCGATGGGCGGCATTTCCTGACCGAGCCGGTTCAGGAACAGCTGGACTGAAATTTTAAGTCCATTGCTTAAGACAAGGTAGCCCTTTGTTAACCGTGTGCGGGCAGCTTCCGGCCATAAGCTAGCTGGGGCGCGCGACATCATGCTTTTCCTGTTGAACGATCAGATCACCGAGATCGAAATTCCCGAAATGCACCTTTCCAGGAGATGGAAGTCTCTCGGGTGTGGGGATCCTTACGGAATGCGGGCGCGAGAGGCGCTCAACTTCGCCAGCCGCGTGGTCAGCGAGCATATGAAAGAGCATATCCCGCTGGAGGATTCGCTGCTTCAGGATCTGGGCGCGCTGATCATCGCCAAGACCGGCGCAAATGCGGTTCTGTTCCCGAAATTCGGCGACATGATCGGAGAGCCGCGGCTGACCATCCTGCCGGAAACCGTGCTGGCCTCCCTCCGGGATCGCCACCGCCGCGAAGGCAAGGTACCGAATGTGGGCGAGATCTGGCCGAACGCGGCCTGACCTGATCCTGATACTGGTGCTTCAACAGATGCGCCAAATGGGCTAGGGCCTCTGCCCAGCACGAAAGAGCCCAGATTACATGTCCCATGAACAGGAAGCCGCCCGCCGGCGCACCTTTGCCATNATCTCCCACCCGGACGCCGGTAAGACGACGCTGACGGAAAACCTGCTGCTGGCAGGTGGAGCCATTCGCGCAGCTGGCGAAGTCGCTGCGCGTGGGCAGGCCCGACGCACGACGTCTGACTGGATGAAGATCGAACGAGATCGCGGCATTTCGGTTTCCGCCTCCGTGATGACGTTTGAGTTTGACGGTCTTGTTTTCAACCTGCTCGACACGCCGGGACACGAGGACTTTTCCGAAGACACGTATCGCACGCTGACAGCCGCAGACTGNGCCGTCATGGTGCTGGACGCCGCGAAGGGGATTGAGCCGCAGACCCTGAAACTGTTCGAGGTCTGCCGCCTGCGNGATATTCCGATTGTGACCTTCATCAACAAGATGGACCGCGAGGCACAGGACCCGATCGCACTGCTGGATGAAATCCAGGACAAGCTGCAACTGGACACGTCGCCGCTCTACTGGCCAGCGGCCAGTGGCCAGCGCTTCTCCGGGATGATGGACCTGCACAAGCAGGAATTCTGTGTGTTCGAGCGCAAACCGGGCGAGGCGCCGAAGATTGGCGAATCCGAGCGTATTGCGGGCGACGAAGCCAGTCTCAAGAAAGCGCTCGACGAAAGCGTGTTCGAGGAACTTTCCGAGGGCGCAGAAATGGCAACCAGCCTGTTGCCGGAATTTGATGAGCAATCCTTCCTGGACGGACATATGACGCCGGTCGTGTTCGGATCCGCCCTGCGTCATTTCGGTGTTCTTGAATTGCTCCGTACGCTTCACGCCTATGCGCCGCCTCCGCGTGACCAGAAGGCGGAGAAGAAGGGCGAGCCGATCACCGTGCATGCGTCTGACAAGCCGGTCTCAGGTTTTGTCTTCAAGATCCAGGCGAACATGGACCCGAACCATCGCGACCGTGTGGCCTTCCTGCGCCTGTGTTCTGGTGAGTTCAAGCGGGGCATGCGCCTGAAGACGACGGCGGGCAAGCAACTGAACATCCACAATCCGATGATGTTCCTGGCGCAGGACCGCGAGATTGCCGAGACGGCCTATGCGGGCGACGTGATCGGGGTGCCGAACCACGGCCAGCTGCGCGTGGGCGACAGCCTGTCAGAGAACGGAGATATCCAGTTTGGCGGAATCCCGAACTTTGCTCCGGAATTGCTGCGCCGCGCGCGTGTGAAAGACCCTATGAAAGCAAAGCATTTGCGCAAGGCTCTGGAAAGCCTCGCGGAAGAGGGCGTAACGCAATTGTTCAAGCCGGCTATCGGGTCTGACATGATTGTCGGTGCCGTCGGCCAGCTGCAGTTCGAGGTGATGACCGAGCGCGTTGCCGCCGAGTACAATCTGGAAGTCGTGTTCGAGCCTGCGCCTTACAATGTCGCGCGCTGGCTCAGCTGTGATGATGACAAGGTGCTGGAAGCCTTCCTGGACAAGAACAAGTCCGCCAGCGGAACGGATCTGGANGACGCGCCAGTTTATCTGGCCAAGAATGCCTGGGATGTTGGCTACGCTCAGGAAAAGAACCCGGACATCCGCTTCACAGCCACGAAAGAACGCTTGCTCTAGGTCGGATCTGTCGCGACCAGCGGNTCCGGNTTGTCGCTCGGCGGAGAGGCGAGGTCTGCGCCGCCTTCCAATTCGTCCGTGTTTTGCAGCACAGGCTGAAACTGGTTTTCGTGCATGGCCGACAGGCCGGACGTTGCGCGCGGATTNTANTCCACCTTGCCTGCGCCGCGTTTCAGTTCACAGCGNGATGCGCCGCCATCAAACCCNGCCATNTNGCTCCACGCCACGCAGGCGCTGCGCGTGTCACATAGCTTCTGGCAATCGCTGGCCGTGGCGGTGTTCGTGAATTCATAGGTCGCACCATAGCGGTANATGCCTGTGGCTTGTTCGCTGGCGATCTCAACCGGGGCTTCAGCGGCGTCATGATTGTCGCCAATCGCTGGCAGGTTCAGGCAGGCAGCAAGCAGCAGGGCAGACACGATACGCATTGGGCAGGACTCCATCCGTCTTGCGGAAGAGACTAGGTGCGCGGTCTTAAGGAATGGTTGTTCAGGACCCGGCCAGCGCTTCGCGCTTTTCTTCGATTTCCAGCCATTCCATCTCGATTTCGTCCAACTCGTCGCGCGCGGCGCCGATCCGGTCTGATGCTTTGGCAAAGCCGTTTGGGTCTCGCGTGTAGAAATCAGGATCGCTCATCTTCTCTTCCAGCGTACGGATCTCTTGCTGCAGCTTCGGGATCAGCGCATTGATTTCCTTCTGGCGATGCTCATCCTTGTATGAAAGCTTTTTCTGCGGTTTCGCGCGGACTGCATTGTCTGCTTTCGGTTTTTCCGACTTCTGAACAGGGGCGTCCGACTTGCGGAAATGCTTCAGCTGGTCCTGCGCGTCGCTCCAGCCACCTGCCGTCACGACCCATCTGCCGTCGCCGACCGGACAGAGGCAACTCGTCACCGTCGCATCCAGGAAGGCCCGGTCATGGCTCACCAGGATCAGTGTGCCATCATAATTGAGCAGCATGTCCTCCAGCAGCTCAAGGGTCTGCATGTCGAGATCGTTGGTCGGTTCGTCCATGACAAGCAGGTTCGACGGCTGCGCCAGGCCGATGGCGAGTGCGAGACGATTGCGCTCCCCGCCCGAAAGCGCGCCAACCGGCTGGCGTAGCTGCTCTGGCTTGAACAGGAAGTCCTTGGCATACGCCGCGACATGGCGCTGATTGCCCTGAACCATGATGGAATCCCCCCCATTCGGGGCGAGGGCCTCCCACACAGTGTCTGTCGCGTTGAGGGAATCCCGGGTCTGGTCCTGATACGTCACCTGCAGCGTCTTGGAGAGGCGCACATTGCCGGCATCTGGCTCGATTTCGCCGAGCAGCAGGCGGACAAGCGTGGTCTTTCCCGCGCCATTCGGGCCGATGATCCCGATACGGTCACCGCGCAGAATGCGCAGGGAGAGATCATTTGCGATCACGAGGGGGCCGTTTGGCGTATCGAACGTTTTCGACAGTCCCTTGGCCTCGATGACCTTCTTGCTCATGGAGTCGCCGGAGCTGACAGACAGATCGGCTGTGCTCTTGCGGTCCTGAAGGGCGCCACGCATTTCGGCGTGCTGCACCCGCATCTGTTTCAGCTTTGCAAGGCGGCCCTGGTTGCGCTTGCGCCGGCCAGTCACCCCGCGCGCCAGCCAGTGCTGTTCATCCTTCAACTGAGTGGTCATCCGCCGCAGCTGGCGCTCTTCTTCCACTTCGATCTGTTCGGCCCATTCGTCGAACTTTGTATAGCCTTCCGGGCTTTTCAGAACCTTTCCCTGACGCAGCCACAGCGTGTTCGTCGAGACATTCTCCAGGAACCGACGGTCGTGGCTGACCAGCAAGACGACGCCATTGAAGCCCTTCAGGCGCGCTTCCAGCGCCTCGATCATGGGCACATCAAGATGGTTGGTCGGCTCATCCAGCAGGATCACATCGGGATCGCGGGCGAAGGCGCGGGCAAGGGCGGCGCGGCGTTGCTGGCCGCCCGATAGCGTGGCTGGGTCGGCACTGGCGTCGACGCCGAACTCCATCAGTTCGGCCTCAGCCATATAGCTGGCCTCCAGCCCGTCTGCCACATAATCCAGAACGGTGTCATAGCCCGCCAGGCTCGGCTCCTGCGCGACAACGGCATAGGTGATGCCCGGTTGGCGCCAGACCTCTCCGCTGTCTGCTTCCACGCTTTCGGAAATGATCTTCATCAGCGTCGACTTGCCCGCGCCATTGCGGCCGACCAGCGCGACGCGTTCTCCTTTGGACAGAGAGAAGCTGACCCCGGTAAANAGGGGNTTGCCGCCAAAGGTCAGGCGAACATCATTCAGGGTAATCAGGGGAGGTTGAGCCATTTTTGCGATGTAGCGTGTGCCGGAGCCGCGCGCTAGGGTGCCAGCGCTGCAATCTCGTCGGGTTTCAGCTGGCGCCATTCGCCTTCGGGCAGGTCGCGGAGTTCGAGCGGACCGAAGCGCAAGCGGTGCAGTGTCTCTACATGATTGCCCGCGGCGGCGAACATGCGGCGCACTTGATGGTAGCGGCCTTCGGTGAGAGTCAGACGTGCGCTGCGTTCTCCCGTGACATCAAGCTTTGCGGGCAGAAGGGGCTTGTCTTCGCCGCGTAGCATAAGAGTGCCGCTTGCGAACAAATCACCTTCGTGGCCTTCGAGCGGTCGGGCGAGCGTCGCCTCATAGGTCTTCTCGGTGGACGATTTCGGGGAGATCAGTCTGTGCAGCAATTTGCCATCATCCGTGAACAGGAGAAGCCCGGTTGTGTCGGCGTCCAGTCGCCCGACTGTCGAAAGTGCGGGGCTGCGTTGCAGGAAGCGGGGGGGCAGTAATTCATAGACCAGTCGGCCCTGGTCGGCGCGCGAGCAGGTAAAGCCCGCGGGCTTGTTCATCATCAGAACCNTGCCCGGCGCAGGATCGAGCNNTTCNNCGTCGAAGCGCANANTGTNGCCTGACCCCGTNACCCGACCAGACCGGATGGCAGCCTCCATTTCCTTACGGCTGCCATAGCCGAGATTGGCGAGATATTTCGCAAGCTGACGATCAGTCTTCATCGCTTCCGCTTCGGTTTCTCCGCGCGGATGATCTTGTAGCCNCCAGCGTCTTCCAGCATTTCATGNGCCTTGAAACATTCGCCCAGTACCTGTTCATAGGGCAGGTGCCGATTGGCGACGAGCCAGAGTTGTCCGCCGGTCTTCAGCGCCTTTGCGGCGGCGCGGATGAAATCCTGTCCGAGGGATGCTGCGTCGGCCCGGCCTACGTGGAAAGGTGGGTTCATCACGACGAAGTCGTACAGCGCCGTGCCGGCATCTTTCGTCGCGTCCGCCCATTGCGCGTCCCAATTGTCAAAGTCTGACAGCGTTCCTGCAATGCAGGGCAGGGCGCGATGCTCGGCTTCCAACAGCGTCATGTGTTCCACATGCGGACAGTTCTCGAGGACTTCGCGCGTCAGGAATCCTTGCCCTGCGCCAAAGTCAGCGCCGCGTCCCTTGATGTATTCCGGAATACTGTCTGCCAGTAATTCGGAGCCCGCATCGATCCTGTTCCATGAGAACAGGCCCGGGCGGCTGGAAATGCCACCTTCCATCGTCTGCGGCGCATCAAGGGCGATCCATTCGTCCATCAGAACGGTGTTGATCCGACTGCTGTCTTTGACGGCCCAGAAGGCGCGGCACTTGTTCTTGGACAGCGCTTCAGTTTCGCCGGCGATTTCGCGGAGTAGTTTCTCAATGGTCTTCGAGCCGAGCGTGTTTGGCAAGCAGGCGAGAAGTGTACCGCCCTCCGGCGCATCCCGCAGGGCGCGGGCGAGCAGGGCGCGCGTCTCGTCCTTTTGGCGCGGTGGCAGGATCAGCGTCAGCGGCGCAGCGGGAAAGTGTTCGGCCTCAGGCGGCAGAACCTCGAACCCGGCGGCCTTCAGTGCGTCATGATCCGGCTTGAAACTGTTCTGGCAGACCAGCCGGTCTTTCGGCAGCTGGGACAAATAGGGCGTCACTTCCGCGCGCAGGAACAGGACCGGCCCGTTTTCAGGCAGGGTCACGGCGCCATCTTCCAGCGCGAGCATCAAGGTTTCGTAGACAACAGGATCAAACATGCGCGGTCTTTAGGCGGTTTGCAGGTCGCGGGAAAGGCCCGGCGTCATAGCGGCTGTTACTGACGGATAACGCGCACGCCGCTGCCGGTTCGGGAGCTGGACGCCGTGGCGAAGGCCTGGGCCATGCCGCGATAGAACGTAATGCGCTCTTCCGCCGCTTCACTCATCTCCATGCCAACTTCTGCGCCAAGCAGCGGTTCGGGTGGCATGCCGGCATGTGCGATTTCCATGATGTCCGACCAGAGATCGGCGGGCAGGCCACCGCCGGAAACTTTCGCCATCGGGCTGTCATCATCATTGCCGATCCAGACCCCGCCAACATAGGCATTGGAGAAGCCAATGAACCAGGCATCGCGCCAGTCCTGGCTGGTGCCGGTCTTGCCCGCGACGGTCCAGTTGCCGAATTTGGCGCGCTGGCCGGTTCCGAAGGAGGCATTCGTCACACGCGACAGCATGCCGTTCATCTCTTTTGCCAATTCATGATCGAACACACGGTCGCGATTGTAATCCGGCCGCGTATAGAGCACGTCGCCGCGCGAATTCTCGATCTTTTCAATCAGCCAAGGGTCCATGCGGAGGCCACCTGACTGGAATGTGCCGAAGGCGCGGGTGATCTCCCACAGCGACACTTCCTGACTGCCAAGCGCGATGGATGGGAAAGGCTTCAACGGAGTGGTGATGCCAAACCGGCGGGCAACGCCGATGACGCTCTCTTCGCTGGCTTCCTGAGTCAGCTCTGCAGCGACGGTATTGGTGGAGCGGGCCATGGCTTCGCTCAGGGTCATCGGGCCAAGGAAACCGCCGCCATAGTTTTCGGGCTTCCACTTTCCGATGGAGAGCGGCGCGTCCTCGAATACGTCATAGGCAGAAAAGCCGCTTTCAAGCGCTGCCGCATAGACGAATGGTTTGAAGCTGGAGCCCGGCTGGCGTTTGGCTTGGGTGACGCGGTTGAATTCGGATTCGGTAAAGTCTCGGCCGCCGACGAGGGCGACGACGCGCCCCTCGCGGTCAATCACGAGCGCAGCGGCCTGGCTCGCCTTGGCGGCTTCACCATCTTTCTCCATCCGCTCATTCAGTTTGGCGTGGATCTTCTGCTGCAGCTCGACATCAATCGACAAGGTCACCACCATGTCGCCCGGCGGGCGGGGCAGCATCAGCTTCACCCGGTCAGCGACGGTATCCATCACATANCCGAGTTGNGGGTCGTAATCCGGCGCATCGATGATGGTGATATCGGTCTCGATGGCCTCGGTGACCTCATCCTGTGTGATAAAGCCGAGATCCTGCATCTGCTGCAGCACATAAAGCTGGCGGGATTTGGCGCCTTCCAGATTATCGCGCAAATTAAGTTTGGACGGGGCCTTGGGCAGTGCAGCGAGGATGGCGGCCTCCGGCACCGACAATTCCTCTGGCGGCTTGCCGAAATAATAGCGTGAGGCAGCATCAATGCCGTAGAGACCCGCGCCGAAATACACTCTGTTCAGATAGAGCGACAGAATCTCGTCTTTTGTGAGCTTCTTCTCCAACTCGCGTGCCAGTTTCATCTCCTGCGCCTTGCGGGAGATGGTCTGGCGGCTGTCCAGAACGAGGTTCTTGATCAGCTGTTGGGTGATGGTGGATGCACCGGACACGGTCTCCCCGGCGCGCATGTTGGACCAGGCCGCGCGGGCGATGGCCGCGTCGTCTGCGCCATCATGCTCATAGAAGCGTTTGTCTTCGGCGGCGATGAAGGCCTGCGGTACATGGTCGGGCAGGCGGCTGACATCGGTCGCGCGCCCATAGCGCGGGCCGCGAACATCCAGCGTGTTCCCATTGCGATCCACGAATTCGATGGCGGGTTCGCGCTTGGCATCCCACAGCTCCGCCACGGGCGGCAGGCTGGGCATGCCGAAGTAGAGAGAGCGCCACTTCCAGAAGGCCCAACCGGCCCCGGCCAGCAGCGCGATCAGCAGGAACAGCATCAGATAACGCCCGGCGCGGGTCTTCAGGAAACCNAAGCGCGAGCGTCGCACCTTTATGGCGCGGGCGCCTGTCGTCTTGCCTGCCTTTGTGGGCGGTTTTCTGGGTGTTTTCGCCATGTGTTCCAGATACCCGAATTCGATTTTTCAACAGGTTAATTGCTTCAGGAATAGGGCAATGAGAAGGCATGGCGTGCAATGTGCCGCCTGCCGCGAGGTCACACCTTACAATACGGGTATTTCCCGAGTGATAAGAGAGGCACAAACTGGTTCAGTGAAACCAGTATCGACCAGGGCCCGTAAATGATGGCCCGGCACCCCGGAGGAAAACATGCCCACATCACCNGCCGCCACGCCCTCAGAGCATTTTGACGTCCTGATTGTCGGGGCGGGCATTTCCGGTGTGGGGGCGGCCTGGCACATGCGGCACCAGTCTCCGGGAAAGTCGTTCTGCGTGCTGGAAGCGCAGAGTGATTTCGGCGGCACATGGCGCACGCACACCTATCCGGGCATCCGGTCCGATAGTGACCTTTATACATTCGGCTATCGCTTCAAGCCGTGGGAAGGCGCGCCCATCGCGGCGGCGCATGAGATCCTCGCCTATATGGGCGAGGTCATCGAAGAGAACGATCTGGACCAACACATCCGGTACAATCACCGGATCGTTTCGGCGGACTGGTCATCCGAGGGCAAGGTCTGGACCGTCACCGCGAAGCGCTCGGACACGGATGACACGCAGGTCTTCACGGCCGGCTTTCTGTGGATGTGCCAAGGCTATTACAACCATGAGGAGGGGTACACGCCCGAATGGGAAGGCATGCAGGACTTCCGGGGGCAGATCATCCATCCGCAAACCTGGCCCGATGATGTAAACCTCAATGGCAAGAAGGTTATCTGTATCGGCTCTGGCGCGACGGCGGCCACTGTGGTGCCGGCCATTGCGGGCGAGTGCGAACATGTCACGCTGTTGCAACGCTCCCCCACCTATTTTACCCCGGGCCGCAATGTGAACGAACTGGCCGACGCGCTGCGGGAAGAAGGCGTGGACGCGGACTGGATCCACAAGATCATTCGCAAGCGTGTTCTGTTTGATCAGGCGAAATTCACGGAACTGGCCCAGAAGCAGCCGGACATTGTAAGGGCCGAACTGCTGAAGGGCGTTCGCGATCTGCTGGGGCCGGATTATCCCATCGATCCTCACTTCACCCCGAATTACCGCCCGTGGCAGCAACGCATCGCGTTCGTCCCGGATGGCGACCTGTTTCAGGGCATCGCCAGCGGCAAGGCCAGCGTCGTGACCGACCATATCGACCGGTTCACCGAACGTGGCATCCTGCTGAAATCCGGCGAGGAGCTTCAGGCGGATATCATCATCACCGCCACCGGGTTCAATCTATCCGTACTCGGTGACATTCCCTTCTCGAAGGATGGCCAGCCCATTGATTTCAGCCAGACGGTTACCTATCGCGGCATGATGTTCACGGGTGTGCCGAACATGGCCTGGGTGTTCGGGTACTTCCGCGCCAGCTGGACCTTGCGGGTTGATCTGATGGGCGATTTCATCAGCCGCCTGCTGAAGCATATGGACGACAAGGGGGCGAAGGAAGTGCGCGTTGAGCTTCGCGAGCAAGACAAGGATATGGAAATCCTGCCCTGGATGGACCCGGACAATTTCAACCCCGGCTACATGATGCGTTCGCTCCACCTGATGCCGAAGCGTGGCGCGCATGACATCTGGCAACACTCGCAGGACTACTGGCGCGAGAAAGACGAGATGCCGCTGATCGATCTGGACAGCGAGGAATTTGTCTATGACCGGATGGGCGCAGATGCCCCCGCGAAGGACAAGGCGCTGGCCTGAGCCTCGCGGAGGTCATTCGCGCTGCAGACGGACGCTGATCAGGGGCAGCCGATGGCGTGCGCCAATATGTTCCGATGCACCTCGCTGGTGCCGGAATAAATCGTGGCGGCGCGGGTCGATAGATATTTCGCTTGTGCAAAGTCACTGTTCGGGGCCAGGCCGAGGCCTGCCTGCGTAATTGCCTGATGCAGTTCTGTGGCGATCACTTTGAGCACAGAAGAACTTGCCGCAGAACCGACGGGCATTTCGCCGCTGGCGACACGCGCCTCCAATGCTTCAAACGTGTCGACCTTCATGGCCAGGTTGTAGAGATCCTGAGACGGCGCAAGACCTGTCATGCCCCGCTTGGCGGCCCGCAGGGCGCGGCGGAGCAGGCCGGTGGTCGTGTTGTTTGACCGCGCAATCGCCATCAATGCCTTTGCGGCTCTCCAACCTTCGCCAATGTCTCCGATACGATCGGCGGCGGGCGTTCGGACATTGTCAAAGAAAACCTCATTCGTTTCCGTCTCGCCACTGATGAAGTCGATGGGACGCACCCGGATTCCGGGACGGTTCATCTCAACGAGCAGGAAGACAAGGCCATCACGTCCCGCACTNCCNTCNTCGCATCGCGCCAGCAGGAACATATGCGAGGCATATTGCGCGAAGCTGGTCCAGACCTTGCTGCCATTCAGGATGAAATCATCGCCATCTCGCGTTGCGCGCAANGACAGGGCTGACAAATCTGATCCGGCTTGCGGCTCGGANAAACCCTGGCACCATTCATGCTCGCCATTCAGGATGGCGGGCAGNTAGCGGGCTTTCTGGTCCTCGCTNCCTTCTGCAATAATCAGTGGGCCGATTGTNCGGACGCCGGAATTCATGATGATGGGCGCATCACGCTGTGCGCANGCATTCTCGAAATACAACCGCTGCGCCGCACTCCAGTCTGCGCCGCCATGTTCAATTGGCCAGGACGGCGCAAACCATCCTCTCGCGAGCAGGCGTTTNCGCCATGCGTCGCATGCCCAACGCGGGGATTTCAGNCCCGTNGTTTCCCGGCCAGCCGCGCGGAGTTCTTCGGTCAGCTCAGCATCGAGAAAGGCATCCACCTCTTCACGAAANGCGGCGTCTGCCCGCCCGCTTTCAATCTCCGGAATCGGGAAGCTTCCATCCATGTCGCCCTCCTGTGTATGGCGTCAGCGGGAGGATACAGTTTCGTGGAGGACGATCTCAATCAGGGGTTATACGGGGTGCGGCACAACTGTCGCCTGTATCAGGAGACAGTGTCGCGAGGGCCCNGCGGTACGATCCGGTACGGATTGATGTGNGCATGNGAGTAATAATAATGCTGNTTGATNTGGTCGAAATGCACGGTCGGTTTCACCTCCGGCATGTCATGAATGCGCTTCATGNANGCGCTGAGTGCATCATACTGACGGATCATTTTCACGTTNCACTTGAAATGNACGAAATAGACCGGATCGAACCGGATCAGCGTGGTGAACAGGCGAATGTCGGCCTCCGTCAGCTGNTCACCTACCAGCCATTCGCGNCCATCTGACAGGCGCTGCTCCAGCCAGTCCAGCGCGTCGAACAAGGGCACGATGTTCTCGTCATAGGCATCTTGTGTCTGGGCAAAGCCGCATTTGTAGACGCCATTGTTCACCGGTTCGTAGACGCGCTCATTCACATGATCGATCTCGTCGCGCAAATCAGCAGGATAGAAGTCGGCTCTGTTTCTGGTGATTTCGTTGAAAGCGGTATTGAAGATCCGAATGACTTCGGCGCTTTCATTGTTGATGATGGTTTCCTCCTGCTTGTCCCAGAGAACCGGCACGGTCACCTTGCCGGAATAGTCCGACTTCGCCTTTGTGTAGATCTGGTGCAAGTATTCCTTCCCATAGAGCGGGTCTCCGGACGCGCCGGGAAAATCCGTCTTCAGCTCCCATCCTTCATCCAGCATATGCGGGTGAACCACGCTGACCGGGATCAAGTCCTCCAATCCTTTCAGATGGCGGAAGATAAGCGCGCGATGAGCCCACGGGCACGCATAGGACACATAGAGATGGAACCGGCCCGCCTCGGCCTTTACCGCATCCTGTCCATCCGGGCCGGGAGAGCCATCCGGCGTGATCCAATTGCGGAAGGCGGAATCTTCACGGTCGAACTTGCCGTCATCTCCGGCGAACTCGTCTTTCTGCTTCCACTCTCCGTTCACCAGCAGGCCAGGCATCGTCGTCTTCCTTTTCGTATCCATTCCCCCTCTCGCAACGGCTGGCGGGCCGGGTGGTTGCATCACGGTTCAGGCTGGGGAAGATTGGCGCACGTCAATCATTGACAGGTGGAGTCGGGATTTCTACAGCCGCGATTGGAACGCAGCTTCGTGCATCGTGTTCGCTTCGGTGTTCGCCCGCTCCAGGAATGACCGCGCTTACGAGGCTGGAATGTTCAGATCTATCTCCGCCATTGCTGCCCTCTTGTTCGCTGCGGCCATCCTGTATGCCGGGAACGGCTTGCAGAGCACCCTCCTGTCCGTGCGCGGCGACATCGAGGGCTTTCCGACCACTGTCATCGGCTTGTTGGCGTCGGCCTATTATGCCGGGTTTATTCTCGGGTGCCGCCTTGTGCCCGGCATGATTCAGGGCGTTGGGCATATCCGCGCCTTCGTGGCCCTCGCCTCCATCGCTTCGTCGAGCGCATTGGCGCACATCCTCTTTGTCGAGCCGATTGCGTGGGGCGGTCTGCGCTTCATCACGGGTTTCAGCTTTGCGGGCCTGACCATGGTTCTGGAAAGCTGGATCAATGAACGCGCAACGAATGAGAACCGCGGCAAGATCCTGTCGGTCTACCGGATTGTTGACCTTGGCGCCGTGACCATTGGCAACGGCTTGCTCGCCATCGCGCCGCCGGAAGGCTTCCAGCTGTTCGTATTGGTGTCCATCCTGATCTCCATTGCGCTCGTGCCTGTGGCGCTGACCCGGTCTTCATCGCCCGCGCCGCTGGAAACGGCGAAGCTGGACATCGTGCAGCTCTACAAGGTCTCGCCGGTCGGCGCGATTGGCGCGGCGGCGACGGGCCTTGCCAATGCTGCCTTCTGGGGCATGGCGCCGGTCTATGTGCAGGAACTCGGCTATGGCGCGGCAGCGATCGCAGCCTTCATGAGTACCGCCATCATCGGGGCGGGCCTGTTCCAGTTCCCAACCGGTTGGCTGTCAGACAAGATTGACCGCCGCATGGTGATTTTCGCCAGCTCCCTGCTGGGCACCGGGGCGTCAGCCTTGCTTGCCACGTTTGCGGGCTTGTCGGAGAACGCCATGCTGGGCTTCAGCTTCCTGTTCGGTGCCTTCATCATTCCTGTGTTTGGCATCTGCTGTGCGCACGCCAATGACCATGCTCAGGTCGGCAAGGCCGTCGCAACCAGTGGCGGTTTGTTGCTGCTTTATGGCGTGGGCTCTGTCGTCGGCGCATTGGTCGGCGCGCTGGTCATGAGCGCGTTCGAGCCTGCAGCCTTGTTCTGGTATATCGCGGGTGTCTATCTTGTGCTGGCCGTCTTCACGCTGCTGCGCATCGGCATCAAGCGCCGTCCGCGCATCATCGGCAAGAAGTCACGCTACATTCCAATGGCAAAAAGCCCGCTGACGCGCGTTTACCGCAAGCGTGCAAAGTCGCAGGGCAAAGACCCAGCCAAGAACGCGCCGAAGGCCGAACCCAAAACCTGAGGAATCGCAATGCTTCAGGCCATGCCCGGCCGCCAGGCATCGCGCAGGTGAATTGGCAGGCGACCCGGCACAATGCCGATCAGATCGTAGCGCCACCCATGCTGTGAGTATTGCGGCCGCTTGGCCATCCAGTTTTCGGCTGCGCGGGCGATGCGCTGCCACGCATGTACGCTGACCGCATCAATCGCCGTTGCTTCACGCTTGCGAGCCTTCACCTCGATAAACACGACCGTGCCGGACTTTTCCGCGATCAGGTCAATCTCACCTACCGGTGTGCGCACCCTATGCGCGAGGATGCGATAGCCCTTGAGGCGCAGGAAGAGCGCGGCATAGGTCTCGCCGGTTCGGCCACGTCTTTCGGCGGCCGTGCGTTTGTCGCTTGGGCTGCGCCCTTCAGCCATCGGCCTTCAATTGCAGGGCGCGTTGATAAACCTCCCGCTTCGGCAGGCCGAGCGCTTCGGCGACCGCATTGGCGGCGGCCTTGGTCGGTTGGTCCTGCA
>NZ_NHCK01000077.1:0-62560 GCF_002172815.1 Hyphomonas sp. TMED31
TATTCATCCATACCAATACTGTTCCTATTTATACGTTCCAACAGTTGATTTATGTTGGCAGCATTGTACTTCGTTAGGTTTCCCATTTGATAGCTCCTTTAGTAAGCGAGTTTGTGTTTTGTGGTCCCCGAAGGCAACCGTAGATATTTATAACATAGATACAAAAAAACGGGGTGTTGAACCCCGTATATATCAAATTTTAACAACTCCTGCATCAGGATCTTTATCGAGGATTTGAGAGGGACGAACACCGAACTCAAAAGGAGTCCAGTCAGGATCGTGCTTAAGAAGCACGGCACACTCTTTTACAGCATTCCAAAGAGTTTCAAACTCTTCTTTCTGATCAGAGATCAGTTTTTCAGGATCAGTAATCTTCTTACCAGAAGGAAGATACATGTTAATACGAGAACGCCTGCCTTCTGCAACGTCTTTCAATACGTGACAGAAATTGCGAGGACCATAAGTGCCATTGGGTTGAGCACAAACAAGTCTTCCAACAAGACCATCAGAATCAGTTTTACCATCTGCTTTGTAACCTTGATCAAGAAGATACGCTTCTGCTTCATCAGAATTGAAAGAAACGAGGGTAGTGCTTGCATATGCATTGTCAATAACAGACTTTGCCATTGCAGCAACTTCTTTTTGGGTAAAAGTGTGAGAAATTGAATTAATCCAAGTTTTTACTTCCTCCTTAGAGACAACACGATCTTGACGTGCAACCCATGCACTGGCGCGGGTCTTGAAATCATCCTTGGTTGCAGATTTACACTTTGCATGGTCATTTGCACCCAAACCAATCTCATCACGGAGATCTTCAAGGGTATAACCATCATTCATTTCATAGACATCAAATGCCCACGAAACCTGACCACGACGTTTCAGAGCACGAATACGAGTAAAACCATCAATAAGATAGTAAGTATCTGCAATTTTTACAACAATAGGAGGAAGTTGATCGTAACGAATGCCCTTTTCAAATTCACCGAAAAGATCATCAGTGTTCTTGTTGTCAGTACCACCGGAACGTGCGGTGTTTTTTACAGTTTTTCCGCCAATATCAATCTTGGCAATCTCTTCAATAAAACTGTAAGAATACTTAGCAGAACGAAACTTCCTCCTTTTTTCAGAACTGGGAAGCAGGGAAATATCGGGCACTTCGCAAATGCCGATGGGGGAATGGGACATAGTGAACATGATGAACTCCTAAAAAGGTTATGGAGGTTCAAGTCGTAGCGAATCGCTTGACTGAACTGAATACAGTATAACCCAAAGGGATGAGGTTGGCAAGGGGTCTGACCCTTTGTTACAAGACTGTAACAAAAGCGATTCTAGATAAATAACTTAAAATTTAAAGATAATATGAAGTCATTCAAACAGTTTCAAGAAGAAATAAATGCTACTAGAAAAGGTAGAGCTCTAGGAAACATGGGCACCCCAGATAGACCACAAGCAACAAAAGCAATGTCCTCAGGTGGGTCTGGTCAAAGAGGTGGAATGACCATGACCCCAGTAACTGGGTTAGGTAGAAATTTTAAGAGAGATAAAGATAAAATAAAAAAAGAATACGATGCTCAAGTCAAAAAAGATAGAAAGTCAGCTGCTTTAGACAGAATTAAAAAAAAGATGTAATGTCTTTTTTCTCTCCAATACCTCTAACAGATTTTTCTACTCTGTCTGATGTAATTTTAAAATATTTTTTATCTAACTCAACTCCAATAAATTTTCTCCTTGTTTTTTTTGCGGCTATAGCAACTGCACCACTTCCCATGCAAGGATCCAAAACAATATCTTCGGGTTTTGAACTTGCCTGAATCAATCTTTCCATAAGTTTGATTGGTTTAGGTGTAGGATGGCCTTTATATTTTTCTGTAGGTTCTCTCCATACAGCAGACTTACACCGTTCTTTAATGTCAAAATATACACCTTTCTTCCTAGCAAACACACAGTTCTCAATGCTTGATAACCACATATGCTGTCCATTCATCGGAGAAGGATTAGTTTTCTCCCAGATACAATGACGAACAGATAAATCGTGATCAATCAAACGATTCCGAATATGTGATATTTGAACAGATCCACAGAAGATATAAATGCTACCAGAAGTTACACGAACAACTTCATCAATAAAATCATCCAGAGGGAATGTAATAATATCCGCTTTGCTCTTGTCTAAGTTACGAAGACCAGCACTCTTACGATTGACTTCATCATAAGGAATATCTGTCAATGTAAGATGAATACTCCCATCACCAAGTGACGGGAATACATTCATACAATCATCGTTATATAGTTTTACATCACTCATAGTTAAAAATAATTGTGCTTGGACATACTTTAATTAGGCGTTCCCAACTAATAGGAACACTAATCGTGGTATAACGGCCGTTCTTGGCATGCTTACGATTCCTATCAGAAAAACGACGCCTTTCAAATCCCTCTTTAAGTTCTTTGCGCACCACAAGTGCTGCTTTGTTCATACCAGGAATGATATACAGTATAGCATCATTTACTTTATGTTTGCAAACTGCCCAACCAGGGACAGGAATTTTGCTAGAGTAGTGTCCAAAGTCCTGACTGACAATCTCTGCTAGAAAGTCATCATAAACAGCAGAGGTGTGAAAGAAACGAATTTTCCAATCAAGGGTAAAGTTTTCTTTTTTGATCTTCCTGGTTTCACTATTTACGATATTAAATGAACAATCAATGCCGGATTTGTTTTTCGCAATCGTAGCATCATCATCTCCATAGTATTCTGTCAATGTATCATAGTCAATGGAATACCCCCATTTTTCATCAAAAATACTGTTCAATTGATGGATAACAGGAAAATGCTTACCACTCTCAATGAAAGTTTTTTCATCGTGCGCAGACTTGTGAAAATTATGAAGCGGGTGGTTTTTCAAATAAGGGCGACGAACTTTGTAGGAACCAGTCATGGGGGGCATGATTTTGTATACACTAATTATAACAAAAAAAGACCCCCCTGTCAAGGAAGGTCTTCGGGTTTCCGACATTCGTAGAGTCTGCACGAAAGACTCAGAGTTATTTATTCACTTTCTTCCTGTTGCTTTCCTTTCTTGCCAATATTATACTTCTGCTCCAATACCCAATCCGACTTATCTTTATAGGCCAAGACTTTGATCTGATTCAGAGGAGCAATATCAGCAATCGATTCTTCACTAGCAACACCAATCAATCCCCAATCAGAAAGAAGTTTTGTGATGCGATTACGTCTCTGAACATCATTCACTGTAAGATTTGCATGTTTGCCATCAAGAGCAAACAATTCCTTAAAGTGAACAATAAAGTATCTTCCCTGCTTATGAAGGATATGACAAGACTGATAGAGTTTCTTCTCCTTTCTTGATGCTACTCCGATACGTGTAAGTGTCTCACGGACTTTCAGAAAGTCGTCTGGTTCATTCAAAAACACTTCTACCATTTGGTCCTGTGACCACTCAACTGTGGGCTCAGTCATCGTTTTCCTCCAATTTCAAGTCGCTGTTTAATAAAACTAATTTGTTCTGTGGTAAGAATTTTTAGAGCCTGCGATGCCTTCTCATTACTATAACCATAGTATTGTTTGACACATTCCAGATCCGTGACTTTATCCTTACGGAGCCAAGGAGAGAATCTCTTTTTTTTCCTCAAACTATTTAGAAAAAAAGAATATTGCATATCTTTATCTAAAGAATGATGAAGATTCATCTCATTAGCAAACATAACACAATCAAGATTGCCAGATAAACAGCGATTAATAATATATGGAGGATATTCTCTTATATGTTCTGATAGATCTTCTTTAGTGAAGTTAATTGAGTTGAGCCAATCCTTTAATTCCATCAGTGAAACTCCCTCATATATCTTTCTAAGCCCATCCCAAGTTTCTTTGCTTGCAGTTGGTAATACTTCTGACAAATTTCAGACTCTTCTTTAGTCCATCCATTTGGGTTTTTCCACCCAATCAAAATAATTATACGTCCAGTTTTTGGACATTTTCTAGTTGTATGTTGAATTAATTTGGGTCCCATAATCATCGTATAATTTGAATGTCATCATCATCTGTCCAGAGTTCTACNTTGGTNCTGAACCGACNNTCTGCCTTNAGTTTTTCATATCTTTTGGNTGCNTTCTTCTTCCACCACTTGATNATATTATCAAGTTCATGCTTCTCCCANTTNTGACCACGAAGAAGTTCTTTCTGCTCNCCAAGAANNACTTCACGAACATTTGAATATCCATACTCGCAGAAGTANGTTCTNTTCTTTTGAGTNANAGANANNGCNGTNTTGATNACAGNNTNNAANTTNTCTANTTCNTCAGNAANNCCATNCTNTTTNANAGANTTNCGAGTGATAGAAATCATCTTTGTNTGGCGCTTCATNTTTTTNGANGATGCTTTNTTGTCAGTCAATGGCTNATTTTNATTCAAGATAGTGAAGCGATCATGAAGTTTATGAAAAGCATCGTCATGAAGTAATGGAAGGAACTTNCTTTCAGTTAGACCCTTATATCGCATGAATGGTTTGAGNCCATCGTACTGTGAGGCATCCGTAGTAGACCCGTAGAGAGACGTNGTTTCAAAGAGAGCAATGCTCTTCCTCTTATCATCATCGTCTTCATTAGAAAAGGCTTNNTTCAGCNTCTTCACGGGCGAAGTGAGAGCAGCACAGGAGTGCAAGCAGTTTGCCACCAAGATAGTTGTATCCGAATGGTTGAGACGGAACAATTACAAATCCCATAGCTGCATGACGATTGAAGATGGAAAGATCCGGCGCTTGTCCAAGCCATAAATTTCTTGGTTTAGAGTTGATAGTTGGAGAACCAAAACGAATAAATCCAAGAACCTTATTAGTATTCTTCTCGTAAACCATCCAGCGCAATTCCCTCCCAGGAATATTAGACTCATTATTATGAGAAGATACTGCTCTCAAAAGATTAACATAATGTTCTTGAGGAATAGATTGAGGAAATCTATTCCCAATAAACTTAATGTTAAACTCCATATCTTCTGGATGAATATCTTCATTAAAGAACTCATCATGCAGTGGAGCAAGAGAACTAGTAGAGTTAATCACTTCCTTTTTAACGAAGCGCAAATAGTCCTCAATATTTCCCATCTGAGAGAAATATTTTATAAACTCTTCGGCAGACCACCTAGCATCACTCTCAGGAATTATCATCAATCATTTTTCACCTCAACTTGAATAGGGGATTTCATAATATCTACAATATTCATATAAGCCCAAGCAGTAAATACTTGAGGAACAATGAATGCGATCATTGCTATGATCCAGAACCAATAATAATAGTTCTCTTTGTTTTGAGTTCTTTTTACTAAATCAGGGTGACGAGCATAAAGAGGTCCCTGATAATCTTTTTTATTTGATTGATCAATCATTTGTTTAACTCAACGAAGTTCAAAAACTCTTGTTCAACATTGTCTATTGTAGTGTTGCCTTGACTAATCCAGTTATGACAAAACTCATACAAGTAACGGGCTTCACTAAGTTTAAAGTGATGCTTTAGTTTTAAGAATACTTCCCGACGAAGTTTCATTCTTTCATAACTATATCTCCAGTCCAAATCTGTCATTTGAATTCACACTCCACCATAATTTCAGTTAGACAAGCAAGCATATTTATTTCTTGATCTGCCACAAATGCTATCTGGTATTGGTACTTAGCAATAACAAGAACGGCAGCAGGAATAGAATTAGGGGCCAAGGATCCATATAGAGCATCGTAAATGCGACGCAGAAGTATAGAAGCATCATTGTCAAGATTATTGACAACCCACTTGCGTACTTCTTTAAAGTCTTTCTCTTTAAGATGTTTGATAAGATCATTTACTTTTACATCAGAAAATTGTGCAAGAATTCCAGCATCAATTTTACCCGAAGAGGAGTAACGCTGACACTCATTAAGAACACGTCTCCAATCGGGAAAGTGTTTATTGATTAGTTCTATAAGAACTTTCGGATCAGATTCGACACCCTCTGTCTCAAGTATAGCCCCGAGACGGTTGAAGAATTGTGAGGCAAGTTTTGGTCTATCTTTTGAGTTGGTTGAAAAGTCGATGCAGGCACATCGACTGTGGAGAGGTTCAATGATTTTATTTTTGAAGTTGCAAGTAAAGATGAACCTGCAGTTGCCAGAAAACTCCTCTGTAAACGCCCTAAGTAGGAGTTGTACATCATTGGTTGTATTATCAGCCTCATCGATGATGATGACTTTGTGTCGAGCAGTTGACGAAAGTGATACGGTCGAAGCGAAATTTTTTGCAGTATTTCTGACCGTATCAAGGAAGCGTCCTTCATCGGATCCATTAATGACATAAACATCTACTCCTAGTTCATTACAAAGTGCCTTAGCTACTGTAGTCTTACCACATCCGGCAGGACCAGAAAGAAGGAGATTAGGAACTTCTCCTTTAGATAAAAAACCCTGAAAAGTTTTTTTAATATTTTCAGGGAGAATACAATCTTCAATTGTCTGAGGGCGGTGTTTTTCCACCCAAAGAAATTCATTACGCATAATAAATTAATTAATAATCAAGAAAAATTGGAGTCGGGTTCCAGAGCAATATAATACGTCAAATCGTGATTTTTTGACTTGAATCTAGATAGGAGTTTTTTAGATACAACGACCTCATAAGTTCCTGGAAGAACTTTGATATTTTCTACTTTGAAATGAAATTCAAATTCATCTGTGGTCTCACCAACAACAATAGCAAAGTCATTAGACGTATCATTTTTCTTATCCTTGACAAGCAATTTAATCACACCACCTTCACCAACAGCAGAAATATCTGGAAGTTGATAAACAGCAGCTGCTTTTAAAAGTTTATCCAGTTGTTCGGTGCTTAGCTCAAAACAAATGTCTTCGCTGGGAAGAGTAATATCTTTGTCCGGAGGAGTGACAATCACATTAGGATCAGCAAAGAAATACTTAGAGCGCATTTTACCTTCACTGATAACCACATACCCATCATTCTTAAAATCAAGTTCAGGATTCNGATGAAGACTCAGACCATTTAAAAACTGGTTGAGATCATAAACACCAAAGTCTTTCGAAAATTCTTCAGATACTGTTGCTTCTGCAAGGATGTTCTTCATCACACTGATAGTGCGTAATTTATTACCCTCCTTGAAAAGGATAGATTGATTAATGGAAGAAAAATTCTTGAGTAAAGAAATGGTTTTATCAGAGAGTTTCATAGTGTTGCGAAGTTTCATTATCAATAAGGAAAATCAGATTTGATAACCTTGTAGTGGCCATCAAAATATAAAAGTAGCATAGCATAATGAATGACTTTCAACAAGTCTTTTTTATTTTTACCGTCCTTATCTCCATATCTTGTCCCATACTTTATTATATTTGATTGACAAAATCCGGAAGAAAGTCCTTTAGTTGCCAACAAATCAATTGTCTGAATATCTACGTTCCCGTTCGCCTTTCCTGTGTAGTGACTACGATATGTACCCGCTACATAATCTTTAATATCATTCAAAATAATATCCTCATGATATCTCCATCGGCCGTTATTGTTATCAAAAGTTTCATAACTTTTTGGAAACTTTAAATTAAATGTATTGTCATCTTTAAATGTATTGTTGCCTTTAAATGCAATTCTATCCTCATCAGAGGCACCTACTACATTTTCATAATCTTTAAATGTAATTCTATCCTCACCAGAGGCACCTACTACATTTTCATAATCTTTCAATAAAAATTCATAGTTGTCTTCACCCAAACTTTCACTCATTTTAGATTCTCCATAAAGTTCATCATGTAAAAAACTCCAAGCGTTTGTCATAATTATATCAAGATACGTTGCGATCGTCAACAGCATCTTCTTCAGGCATCTCAAAATCTGCATCAACTTTGTCATATAACTCTAGAAAAGCTTGCTTGGTTTCATCGTCAAAGCGATTCACACAAACTTGAATTGCTTTTGCCTTATCACCGAAAATATTATATGCCTTAACAATATGAACCAAACGACGAGTGCTGATAATCTCTTCGATACCACCATCATAAAAGGTCTTTCTAATAATATCAGCCCAATCAACTAAACGAGAAACAAAATTATCATCATCACAAATCTTAGCAAGAATCTTTGCTTCATTAGAAGGGGTGGGATATTCCTGCTCGAAGGTCACAGGAAAACGCTCCAGAAATGCTTCATTGAGAACATTGGTGCCGATGAAACGACCATCTTCAGATCCTTTACCCTTCGTGTTAGCAGTGGCCAAGATTTGAAACCCTTCGGCAGGAACAACAAACCTACCAATCTTCTTAAGAAATACTCCCTTACCTTCCAAGATAGACTGCAGACAAAGAATCTTATTAGATGCNAAGTCAATCTCATCCAAAAGTAGAACAGCACCTCGCTGGAGTGCCTCAACGACAGGACCATTATGCCATACGGTCTCACCATTGACTAGGCGGAAACCACCAATTAGATCATCTTCATCAGTTTCAATAGTAATGTTTACGCGGATTAGTTCGCGACCAAGTTGAGCACACGCTTGCTCAATCGAGAACGTTTTACCATTACCAGAAAGACCCGTAATGAACGTCGGATAAAATAGACCGGACTTAATAATTTTTTTAATATCATTGAAATGACCAAACTGGACGAAAGTATCATCTTTTTGAGGGATAAGGTTTTGTTTCACAGCAGGAAGAACTGCAGGAGTACTATAAGATACTTCNAAATCATCCACTGTTTCCTTTGTTACTTCAAGATTCCACTTACCACGGCCGACTTTATACTCTTCAAGTTTCTTGGACACTGTAGCATAAGTTGTTCCATTCATGGCGCACCATGCGCGAAGGTCGCCAGAGGTGACAGACTCACCATAGAGGTTTTGGAGTGAAGTGCGAATGTAATCGGCAGAGAGTGCCATTTCCTTTGTTTGAACTGTGGCCATTATAAATTAAAAAATTNGTCGTTTAAGTCCCAATGGACGGTTAATCAATTGTCTGCTCTTGATAGTAACGCTCGGAAATAATCTTGGCAGTATAATCAGGATAGTACTTATTTACCATAGAAGTTACTCCCATGGATGTAATAGAACTTCTTACAACTATGAGGACCTCCTTTGTATCTTCTAAGACAATATGCTTAAAAGGGAGTTTATGCTTTCTACTCATACTACCAGAGAAATAAATTCGCCGAGAACTTTTTTATTTAGTTTTTTAGTTCTCAAACTTTTAACAAATGCATTCTTGATCTGAGATTTGGTTGCGTCTTCACTCACTTCGAAATTAGTATTTTGCGANAGAGCTGTTGAGGAAAGACCAAAGTACGCATCATATCCAGCGTTTTTAATACAAAAACTCTTATTCTTCTTCCATCCTGCATATACTTTTTCATATTCATCAATCTCAGTATACTTTTTGATGAAAGAATTAGCATCGCGAGGATTGAGAACTCGAATGCCAATGAAATTAACATCAGGAAACTTATCCTTCAAGTTTTGAAGGAGGCTATCGGTAAACTTGTTCCATTCGTAATGGACCTTATATGTGCGACCAAGTTTGCGATCACGAATAAAAAATGTATCAGGATTAAGACGACGTGTTCCAATATAAGGATCAGTCTCCCAAGAACGATCAACCATAACATGATGAGCAAGATGATTTGCTTCACCATCAGTCAAAATGATAGTCTGAACCTTCTGCAGTTTATTTTCTTTCTGAAACTTAGGAAGAATCTGGTGAAGAGCCACAATAGATTCATTCAGAGGAGTTCCAGACAATCCAAGTTGTTCCGGAATACTATATTGTCCAGAAGATGAATAGTAACTAACAACTCGCCAAATATTAAGCATTTGTCTCTCAAGTTCATTAGAAGAAACCTTATTGGTAAGAATGTTCATCATAGAGAAATCATTATCTACAGCAAGAAGACCTTCTTTCTTTTCATAATGAGGTCTAATATCTGCAGGAATGTACTTATTATTATCATAATCGTACACAGGTCTCTTCCATTCATTAGTGAAGCAATATACATCAAAAGGAATAGAAACTTTTTTACAGAACCAAATTAAACTATAGAGTTGTTTGATTGTATCTTCNAGAACATGACTCATAGACCCAGACCAGTCAAGAATAAAGATTAGGCCGTGATTCTTACCATCAGCAAGAGTCGTAACCTTACGAAATAGATCTTCATTATGTTTGTAAGTATGAAGTTTAGAGCAGTCAAGAACACCAGTACGAGATGTCGTAGCGCGAGCGTAAGATTCTGCTGCTTTTTTACATTCAAACTCTTTCACCAAATAGTTTACTTCTTTATTTGCAGACTTCTTAAACTTTAGATAGTTATCATCTACACTCTCAAATAGATTTATAGAAGAATAATTATTTTCCCTAGACCAATCTTCAGATTTTTTCTGACTCCGAATAAATGTTTTATCAATTAATTTATGAATATCTTCATTGCTAGCAATTACCGTGTCAAGATCCAATTTAGGAAGTTCTACATAAGTATTTCTGGTCGAATTGCTGTTGATAAGATCTTTTAATTTACTCTCCAAACTATCCGCAGTCTTAACTTCCGGTTCACCATCAACACTTTCGATAGGATCGTCTTTAGAAGAATTTTCTTGAGGCTTGTGTTGTTGCTCCGCAGTTCCGCCATAAGATTCTCCATCTTCAGGTTCTACAGATTGATTGCTATCAGAATCATCAGAACTACCAGTAGACCCACCACCTTGAGACTGTTGAGGTATATCAATAACTTTTTCCTTATCATTTTCTTGATGGCCCTTACAGTATTGATACAACTTCTTGGAGATATCACAAACTTCTTCAAACGTTTCGCAATCAATTATCATCTTAATGATATTATTCTCCTGATCATTATGAAAAGGAATATCGACATGGTTTCCAATTTTAAAGAATAAATTAACACGATCAGCCAAATTCATTGCAGAAATATCTTGACCCTCCAACTCAAAGAAATCCTGGTCAGAAAGTTCTGAGTACCCCTTATAAAAAGTCTTGGCAAGGCCAAGATACTTGCGCTTCATCAATTTCTCAATACGAGCATCCTCCACAATATTGATGAACTGGTGCGGTATGCCCTCTGGAGGGTCTTCATCGGGCGTAAACAAGGCATGACCAACCTCATGACCCACGAGCATATCGTAGACGGTGCTGGAAGCGCGGTCCCACAAGGGCAAAGTCAAAACACGATTGTGAACATCAAACTGTGCGGTATCCACATGACGGTGCTCTACCACCAGATCTTCTGTGGCCAATAGTTTGGCTAATTGCGACTTGATTTCGTGAGAGATTGCCATGAACCTTGTTTCTTATGTGGCCATAATACTAAACCCCCGCTTTCGCGAGGGTCCCTCAGTGACACTTTTTAAATTGGACTATTTCTACCTCTGTTCCTCCAATAAGTGCTTACATATTTTTTTGCATGTATGTTGATTGTCGTCACATTCAATTAAGCAGTTGTAGTAGTCATTTAGCATATCAGATTCTTCCATAGTATTATCTAAAGTTTTTGTTAATCGATGTACGCTTTGCTGCCATCCCGCCAATTGATTATATGAAATTAAATTGTGCATAATACGCCTCCATTATACCATGTAACATAACGAGGGTTCAAATCATTTTTTATCTCCAATTCTTCTATTATTTAGTTANCGTTTGCTAACTTAATGAAGTTTGGTTTAAATTTTACATTTTTTTAAAAAACTAAAACTTACTTTATCCATCAATTTATTTTTTTACACTAAATCCTTTTTCTTTTTCAAATTTTATCACATCTTGAAATTTATCGTGTAGAGATTCTTTATGTGATATGACAAATATATTAGCATCTTTAACAACATAACTAATAATCTTTAAAAACTCTTCTGTCCCGAATCCATCTAGTGAGCTGTCAAACACCTCGTCCATAATCAAAAGATTAGTGTTGACGGAGTTTTTCATTCTTGCCACTTCTCTCCAAGTGAATAGAAGTGCTAGGTCAATACGCATCTTCTCTCCCTCGCTGAAAGAAGCATATGAAAAATTATCATGTATTGGGGACTGAACGGTTTCGTTGAACTCTTCATCAAGAGAGAAGTTAATGTAGAAATCCATCATCTGCAGATAACGATTAACTTGCTGATTTATCAGTGGTAGATACTTCTTGATAATTTTAGCCTTGACTCCACCATCTTTNAATAAACTATACGAGAAATCGTAATAATTAATCGTGTCCTTGAGTTTGGTTAATTCGTCGTATGTAGTTTTTAGAGTATCTTTGAAGGTTGTTAACTTTTCATGCTCAGTATTTCTGTTTGCAAGTTGATCGGCAATTCTTTGAATTTCCGATTCCAGATCTCTGATTTGTCGTTGACAACTAGAGATGAGAGTATTGTTTTTAGAAATGCCATGCGTTAAGGAAGTAATCTCCTCCGAAATAGTGGTAAAGTGACGCTCTCGCTCCTCTTCCTCTTTAATTGCCCCTTCCAGTTCTTTATAACCAGATTGCAACTCTTTTGCTTTAGATTGAGCGTCGTTAATTCTATTTATCCTAAAGCTCTCCTCAATATCCTGATTGCAGGTAGGGCAGACCGTATTTTCTGTGAAAAATTTATGCTCTTTAGTAATCGTTGATACTTTGTTAGAAATCTTGCCTCTGAGATCCCCAAGTTTACGAAGTTTTTTAGATGCACCAGAAAAATTTTCTATCTTTTTTTGGAGATCATCCAGTTCTCTATTCTTCTCTTCATTAGATCCCATCAAATTATTCTCTTCCACAAGAAGTTTGCCAATTTTTTCTTCCTTATCTACAACATTTNTTTTAGCACGATTTTCTAATTCGTCAATGAAATTCTCCTGCATTTTAACTTTCTCCTGAAGAGAATCTTTCTTCAAATCATAAACTCGAATACTATCTTTCAATTCACGAATTTTTTCTTTCAAAACATTATTCATAGAAGAGAAAATGCGTATATCAAGAAGATCTTCAATAACCTCCCTACGATCCTTTGCAGATAATTGCATAAAGGGAACAAAGGTGCTGCTACCAAGAATAACAATCTGAGTGAAAGCTTTATAGTTCATCTTGATTACATTCTGCTCCAACCACTTTTGCTGGTCAGCGNCAGCTGCTGATTGATCTAACTTATTACCATCTCTCCAAATCTCAAAAATATTTGGTTTCATTCCACGAACGATTTTCCATTTTGTTGGGCCAATAGAAAACTCAACCTCCACAACACAGTCTTTCTCATTAACTGAATTAAGAAGTTGTGGTTTATTAATCTTACGAAATGGTTTACCAAATAAAGAAAAAGTAAGAGCATCGAGAATAGTACTTTTACCAGCACCATTCTGACCGATAATCAAATTTGTTTGATAACTGGTGATAGTTATTTCTGTAAAGTGATTGCCGGTCGATAAAAAATTCTTCCAGCGAATCGTTTCAAAGATCAACATAATTAAAAATAATTTGGAGGGGTGACTATATCGTTTTTTGTAATTATAGAGTATTGAGTTTCGTTAAATTCACATACGTTAATTATCATTTCATCATCAACTTCAACAACATCAACGGAAATTTTATTTTCATCAGTCTCCTCTAATTGTATAGAAAATCTAGTAGCATCGTCTTCTTCTTCAAAAAGATATAACATTTCTTCACCATTATCATCAATTACAGTGAATGCTCCCTGTTCTCCGTCAGAACCTAATGCTAAAATATACATTTTATATCATCTCACAGGCTTCTTGATATGTCTCTCTCATAATATTTTTTACAGTTGATTTATCAAAATCAAATTCAGACTCTTCAATAAATCTATTAAGAATAGAAAGTGTATCTTCCGATTCCGATACTTCAAATTCTTCAGGTTCTTCTATTGCAAAATTTTCTACAACTTTTAAGTCAGCAACTCCAGAAGAATGAAGTTTATCAATGAACTTCTCAAACTTCTTCTTATTAGTATTATTACGAACTATAACCTTTACAAGTTTATTTTCATACTCACGAACATCAAATGTCTGATGATTAGTATCTTCATAAAAGATAGTATAGAATAATCTATATGGATTATCAATAGGATAATGCTCTAGAGTTTCTGTATCAAAAATAGTGAACCCTCTCTCGTCATTCACATCACTCCAAAACATTTCATAAGGATTGCCTAGATAGAAGATTCTTCCATCATCCGATCGAGTGTGATAGTGACCGCTGAAGACTTTGGAGAACTTTGAATATAATTCGCTCTCATCACCATGCTCCATGAGGAGCGATCGATTAACTCTAAATCCTTGAAGTTCAAGGTGCCCCATCGCGACACTGCAAGAAGTCTTTTTGATATTTGTGATAGTACTGCTACGATTTTCTTCATTAATCCAAGGAATAAACAGCGTTTTTAATTTGCCCAATTTAACTTCGGTTGGTTCAGAATATACAACTACATTCTCATACTCACGAAGCAAAAGATCTACAGCATTTACTTCGTTTGTGTTTTTATAGTAAGCTGTGTGATTTCCGACAATTGTATGAACAGAAACTCCCATACTTTTAAGTCTGTCATAATAATTATCTTTGGCCCATGAAAGTGCGGAAAAGTCAATACCTTTACGACTATCAAAGGTATCTCCCATATCCACGACTGTAGTAATACCCTCTTTCTCAAGATATGGAAAGAAAATGTCGTTATAAAACTTTAAAAAATAATCATGAAACAACTTGGAGTTTTTTCTTGCTCCAAAATGCTGATCTGTAATGATTGCAATTCTCATCAATGACGGAGTTTAGAGTGGACATAATCTTTGATTTGATTATAGTCCGAATAGTTGCTACCGTCAAGAGTATTGTTATCATCAAACACCTCACTGAAACCAGACTTCTCAATAATTTTATTTTTAATATCTAATTGCCTCTTCTCTTTCTGAATGCGTCTCAAGAAAGCATAGTGGATAATCTGTGTGAAATATGCGAATGGATTCTTAGACTTCTCCGGATCGAAGTTATGAATATACTGCACACAATTCTCAATACCATCAGAGATCATGTCATCTTTGAACATATAGTTCACAAAGTTTGGTTTAAATGATAAATGCTTAGCAATCTTTAAGAAGCAGTCTCCAAGGTATCTTGTAATGGGAGGCTTAGTATCCCATCTTGTTGCTCTGTCTTGTTTAGTAGGTTCTCTACCATATTTCTTTTCAAACGATCTTGCAACCTCCGCACGATAGTTAATCAGAGCTTCAAGAAACTCTTTATTATTAACATAGTGTTCGGATTCTTTTCTTCTACGTGGCATAGTATTGGTAATCATAAAAATAACTCATAATATGTATGAATTATAGCATTATAACAAATACTTGACAAGATATGATTATCTCTGTAGAATATCTTTGTTAAGGTTGATAGGAATTATAGCTCTGAGCTTTTCTGTTTAAATATCTTTTCCAGAAGCTTTCTAGCATCATTTACATTAGATATATATCCAGGATTTCTATTAGGAGTAAACCCATCCTTTTGATTTTTCATTCTTGAGTACCTATTTACAAATGATTGATGCATCGTGATCATTTTCAAATCTCTGGTTTCACTCATTGTCAATATATCTTCCATTCGAATGATGAACATATCATCATCAGCTGTTTTTATCCAAGATTCTAATTTATATCCACCAGTTTGGCCGGATTTACTTATTATTTCAGATACTTTTACAGGAGAATGGATCAATAAAGAATTTTCTTCTTCATCAGTAACAGCTATTCTTGTGAATATTTCTTCACCAGTTTTTAATTTAATTGTTGCGTAAAAGTCATTTTCCATTAGTTCGCTTTAAATTTAATTGTAACTATTTCATAATTAAATTTCTCTTCATTGTAGATTTTAATTCTTTCTATGAAATGGTTGAGTGTGTAATTTCTTCTNGATTTTGTAGANCAATCGTCAGAGATATCATACAANGTAGCTTTAACTTTATTTTTTCCTTTNCGGAGAACTCTACCAATACTNTGAAGATTACGAATTCTTGANTTGCTAGGTGAAGCAAAAATTACATTATGAAGATTTTTAATATTAATACCNGTAGAGAAAGTTCCGTAAGAAGCAACAATAATAGCGTTATTTTCTTTTTCTGTAATTTCTCTTACCATTTCTCTTTCTTCAGTATCTACACCACCATGTATAAAAAATACTTTTTGGTTATCACCCTTGTTATTATTTATCTTTTCATAGAGTATTGCTCCGTGACTTTCAACTCTTTGAAAAAGAACCAGTGTATTTCCTTTAAGATCTAAAGTTAGATTCTTAATAAAGTTATTTCTTTGTTCATGATTGATAAGATATTGAATTTCATCTTCATATAGATTAAAAGTTTGTGGTGGATGCTTCAATACTAGACATTGTATATCTAATTGTGATAAATGGCCTTGTCTCATCAACTCTTCAGTTTTGGTGACTTTATATGATGGACCAAACAGTCCCTCTAAGACCCATTTATGCGTCTGTGTGCCGTCTAAAGTACCAGTGAACCCAAATCTATACTTGGCATGGTGTAACTTGGTCATGATCTGTATTAGAGACTTACTTTTAAATTGATGAGCTTCATCTCCTATAACTACATTATAATCTTCAAAGAATGACCTCTCAAGTTTATATACAGATTGCCATGTTGTAATTGTTACTGGAGATTTATTAGTTTTTTCCCTGCCAGAATAGATACGGTGACAGTATGAATCAGCATCCCAACCATAATCTTGAAAGTCCTTATACATCTGCTCTACTAGACTTGTCGTCGGAACAACTAGTAGGATTTTTTGTCCTTGGTCTACGTAATATCTTACAAGAGAATAAATCATCAAAGATTTGCCAGAAGCAGTGGGACTTATCAATAGCTTTCTATTGTGCTTTAGCGCACCATATACTCCCTCAATCTGATACTTTCTTGGAGAATGAGAACAGATAGAACTCATATAATCTTTGACACCTTCGAATGATATACGATCGTTCTCTTCGTAAGGTGTTCCGTAAAATTTGTTATCCTCGAACTTATAAGTATATCCATATTGATTGCAAAAATTGACAATCTTATCTAACAAACCCACATAGATTTGCTTAGATCTCATATCAAATAAATGTATTTCTCCATTCCAGTTTTTACCACGATACTGTGGCATAAACTTTGCATTTGGGACTTCGAATTTAAAATGATCTCTCAACTCATATTCAATATGAGGTTCTGTATTGATCTTTAAAAATACTTCATTAGATTTGGATATAATAAGATTTGCTGTCGTATCAATCACGATGTCTAAAGCATCTGACTATATTTATCAGTTGTCGTCAGGTCTTTCCGAATCTGTATGGTTAAATTGATAATCCAATAAAATCCTAAAAAAGTTATCTCTCATATCAAGCAGTGATTGCTGTTCTTCTGGATCTCCGCCAGGCCACTTATCAACAGCAATTGTTAGTGCTTTGTATATGATTCTTACTCCTGCTATTGGAGTTTCTATGGTATAAAAATCTTCCCTGTCGTGGTCAAATTCTTCGTTCATCATCCCAATCCCGAATTAAATCTCATGAATTCTATAGAGTTTTTGATTTGATAAGTTCGATTAGAAATTTGCTTCAAAATACTCTCAACATACACTAGCATAGTATCGTAGTAATCTATCTTCAAACATACGCCAGATAGTTTCTCGTCAGCATCCAAATATTTTTGCATAGTTTCTTTATCTCTAATTTTTTTTGGAAAAGGATTATCCATATAAACCTCAGGATCAGCTTTACCGCTAAAGTATTCATATCTTTCGTGTCTTATGTTTTTTCTTTGCTGCTCCGCTTTTTTTCTTAGTAAAAATATGGTATTATATATTTCGAAGTATTTTGCATGAAGTGAGGGAATATTGGTAGATTCTATATGAAGATTGTCCATATCAATCTTAGCATCTTTTTCCCACATCTCTTGAATCTTATCAAGATCAAAACTCATGATAATAAATTACCCCTCATATCATATATGTCAAACATAGTATACTTGAAACTTACCCTTGATGTAAAGTGGTCATAATCCGTATCCTTTGCGTTGAATTGCAGAGTACTCAGTGTATATGGAAATAACTGACTGAATCTAATTTCAATATTGGGCTGAAAGTTGCTGTTTAAGATAAAAAGAGATCCGTCGGAGTACATATTATTCAATTCATTAAAACTACTAGTATCAAATTCTTCTTGCCTTTTATATATTAAATTTTTATATTCTGATAAATCTCTTGGATATCCAAGAGCTCTTATCCAGTTATGAATTTCTAGATAGTTCTCAAAATCTTCATCTATAATAAATTCGAGATCAAAATCACCAAAACTAATCTTATCTCCTGGTATAGGAGTATCTCTTAAGTAAGTTGGTTGCGTAGCAACTCCAAGATCTAGACTGGGGATATTAGCTGTGTTGGAAAAAAAATCGACCTTTTTAGCCCTGGTCAAAGAGAACTTAAAACCTACTGGTGATAAGAAATTTTTATTCTCCTGCTGATTTGAAAAAAAATTAGAGGTGGTCATCTTTTTTAATTATTTAGATAAAAAAAGGGGGNCTTTCGACCCCCCTTTCATAGAACCTTGTGAATTTAGATCACATGAGGTTGTTAACACGAACACGTCTGTAGTAACGGTTGGAGTTAGTTGTAAGTCCACCAAGACCTTGGTTAAGACCCTCAGCGAATGGATTAGCAACCATTCCGTAACGAGTCTTGAATCCGATCTTAGGCTGGAAGGTGTTTTCTCCAACTGCACGTACCATCTGCAGAGGTACATATGGGCAGTAGAACAGACCAGCGTCATAAGGTGAAGTGCCCTTATAACCAACAACATAGTACTGTGAAGCAGCACCGTTTGCTGAATAAGGATCGATGTAGACTCTATAACGGCCGTTAAGAACACCAGCGAATGTGTTACCTGTGTCATCGACATTCAGGTTTGCATTCAGTGCAGGTGTGTAGTCGAGCATACCAGCATGTGTCAGAGCTGAAGCAACGTCAGCGGAGCACATGATGATGTTGCCCTTTCCTCTACGAGTTCTTTGTGCAATTGCGTTAGCATCGCGCTCGATTTGGAAGATCAGTCCCTTGAACTTCTCTACACTCCAGCGACCGTTGGAATCAACGTCCAGGTCGAAGATACCTGAAGTAGCAGTGTTTGCAGTAGCACCTTGCTCAGCAGTCTTGTAGATGGTTCTGATGACTTCACGGTTGATCTCAGCCAGGATCTCAGTTGAGAGAATGTTGGCGAGTTCTGCTTCAGCGTTCAGACCATGGATTGCCTTAAGGTCCTGTGCGAGTTCTAAGGAGTATTCTGCTTTCAGAGCTCTGCTCTTAGCAGTTACGGTGACCTTCTCGATTGAGAATGCCATTTCATTGAACTCATTACCTGATGTGCCGAGTGACTCAGCATCATCGGTACGCATACCTTGACCAGCATTATAATCAGTCTCAGTTGCGGTTGCGGTTGGATTCAGCAGGCCGGGGTTAGAACCAGATTGTGCAGTTGTACCCATACCAACGGTAGCACCAGAGTGTCCGTTGAAGCTGTTACCAGTTGAGTTCTGACCAGAGAACGCAGTATCTACTTCATCGAAGAAGGTTTCTGGNCCAGTTTGATCATTATACTTAGAACGCATCGCGAAGATGAGTCCAGTAGGTGCAGACATGGGCTGAACACCAGCCAGGTCATATGCAACCAGGTTGGGCATTGAGCGTCTGATCAGTGAGATCAGTACGGGATCGAAACCTGCGACAGGGCCTGCATCAGCAGCAGCACCTGTATATCCACCAGCACCTACTGAATTAGTAGGTTGCTCGGTCAGGAAAGATCCGGAGGCAGCGAAAGCATTTTGCTCTCTTAAAAATTTTTCTTGGTTTTCCAGCAGAACAGCGGTTACAGCCTTACGATGGTTGTCTTTGATTGACTCGCATCCCTCATGCTCAAGAAGAGGGGCCCACTTTTCTACCAGATGCTCTGATTGGAACATTTGGTTTACCTTTGGTTAGTTTACGTTTGATTTAATGTTAAATTCAGGAGTGCTTGAATGAATTCATCGTTCTCAGATATTGATCCATTGAACCAGTGATTGACGCTGGCGATGAATCTACACCTTCAGAGATTGATTCAGTCTTGGCAACGGAAGACTCTTTCTTGGAGGTGAAATATGACTCCTTGAGCGTTTCCAGTTTTTCACGATATTGTGTTTCACTTTCAAACTCTACACTTTCGGCAAGTGAGGCGAGCTTCTCTTTCTGGGTCTGTGCAAGACCTTCAGAGATTTGATCTAAGATACCACTAGCATTGGCCTCGGAGAGACGCTTGTTCAGTGAAATATTCTTCTCAAGTTGCTCGTTGAGTTTTGTCTCCATTTCATCAAGTTTGTTTGTCATACCGACGAAAGCATCATATTTATCTTCAGGGATTGTTACATAATGTGCTTCAAAAAGATCCTTCATGCCTGAGAGAAAACTCTCGGTCATTTCGGATTGAAGTCCTTTTTCGATTGCGAGAGCGTTCTCAGTGAACCACTCTTCAGCAACGTACTCAAGATAAGAATCAACTCGTTCGGCGAGTGACTCTTTGACTTCCTCCATTTCTTCTTCGAACGCAACAGCATACTGTTGCTCTAGTTCTTCTTTGATTACAGCAACCTTAGAATTGATTGCTGCTTCAAAGATTGTTCTTGCCTTCTCTTGGAATTCTTCGGAGAGTTCTTCACCGGCAAGAAGAGCATTAACATCTTCTTCCATGTCATACTCATCAACTACTTCTTCAGTAGTTGCTTCTTCTTCGGAAACAACCTCTTCGGATGATTCTTCTGCTTCTGCAACAACTTCTTCTTCTTCCTTCATGTCCTTTGGCATTGGGTCAGCTTTACCCGCTTTAGCGTTTACTACATTAGAAACTGTCTTAAGTGAAGGTTCTTTCAACTTTGCAGAATCATCATCTGGTCTATAGTTCTGTGGTGTGGGCCCACCAAGATCTTCTACAGAACCAAGTTGAGTTCCTGGATCTGCCATTGTTGGCATAGGATCTGCAGGTTTTGCTCCAGCATTTACAGCAGTTTTGGATTGAGTTGTGCCCGCTTCCATTTCCTGTAAGTTGTTGTCACTAGACATTTGATACTCTCCGATTTTACTTAGTAATAATAGGTACTATATGTATTTATTTAGTAATTTTAAAGATTTGACAAGAAGTCATTAAATAGATTTAACTTGTGTTCCTCCAGTCGTTTCTGATCGACCAGAGTATTAATTTTTTTTTGGGTATGTTCAGCGAGTTTTTCGCGAAGGATTCCTCCATCCCAAATCCACTCCTTTCCTTCCATAATCCCTTCAACAAAGGCATCTGGGGCAGAGGGGTCAGCAACGATATCGGCAGCGGTTGCTAACATAAAATCGTTACCAACAACATTACACCCCTCTTTATTCATTTGGAGAGATCCAATTCCACGAGAAGAAACGCCGAGTTTTACGCCTTCATCAATCAAAGAAGATGCAATCTTACCCATTGGTGTACTAAGAATTTTAGCCTTTCCGATAAAATTAGATCCACTTTCCTTTAAAGAAACAATCTTATGGGAAACGCGGTCAAGATTTACTGTTGGACCGTCAGGATGTCCCAATTCGCCAAGTGCTCTACCAGATTGAACATTTGACTCATTATAACGAGCAACTTCTTTACGAAGAGTCTCCATGGGATACATACGACCATTACGGTTTTTGATATCTCCCTGGAGAAAAACTCCTTCAATATATAAAGACTTCTTGCCGTTCTTTTGTTCGACAAGAAACTTAACTGATTCTACTTCTTCTCTGATTAGTTTCATGTTTTTTATCCTGTAAAACCTACTTTTGCGACTTCTACATTAGAACCAGTAACATAAATTTTATCCGTAGGATTCTTCTCTACCAATTCTGAAGAGTTATTCAGAAGAGTGAAAGAACCAATTACGACATCGATAGAGTCAGTCCTAACAACCACAGCATTTCCTGAGGTAGCTAATATTCGCACAACGGTTGCGTTAGAAACAGTTGTAGCATTACTAGAACCTGCAGTTAGTGATGCTTTTTCTGCCAATGGCAAGATACGTGAAGCCATGATTAAGTAAATTACTTTATCAATTATTTATACTAATCAATCCTCAGAACCTTCTGTTTCTGGGGTTTCTTGGCCAAAGAAAGTAGTTTGTGCAGCTTTTGGTCTAAAAGCATCTACTTTTTCTGCCGATTTAGCATATAAAATTTCTTTGATTCTATCACTAACATCTGATGGAGATTCGTCGGATGCGATCAAATTTAAAAGTTCTTCCATGATAATTTAAGTGTTTATCAAATATATTTATATTTCTCCACCTTGTGACATCTCTGGTGCCTTAGTGACTTTTGAGTCTGATTCTAAATCTGGTTCCATCACTGGAGATCCAAGATCCATGCCAGCACCTGATTGGTCTAATGGTTGACCTGTCTCTGGATCTACAGGAATACTTGGGTCCGGAATAGTTCCATCAGCAATTTCTTTTTCAATTAATTTATTTTGTTCGATAATATCTTCATCGGTTTGACGAAGAATCTTACGGCGAACATAATCTTGAGAGTAATACTTACCAACATATGGTTCTGCAACTTGAGCAAGAGCCAATCTCTCATTCATCAGTTCTGCATTTTTCAGTTCTGAGAAATGATTATCATAGAGGAAATCATATTGAATGTGCTCGCTCATAATTTCCCAATCTTCTGGGGTGATAATGTTCTTAAGAATTAGCTGAGTTTTCAGCATATCGTTAAACATATTTGAGAATCTCTTTCTTAAACGTGCCACAAACTTAGTAAACTTCAACTCATCTCTAAGGATTTCGGATGATCTGCCCAAATTAAATCCACCTTCTCCGTCCATACGCGACGGCGGAACATTAAGGGACCTGTAAAGTTTCTTCTTAAAGTATTCAATATCCGTGATCTCGCCGAGGTTTTGACCTCCAGGAAGAGTAGAAATCTCAGTTCCACGTCCTCCCTCTCTTCTAGGGAGCCAGAAGTCCTCAAGCATAGCCATGTGCTTTTTGTCATCACGCATCTCTCCAGTTTTAGAATCATATACCATTTTGTTACGATATCTCATCATAACGTCACGCAAATATTGTTCTGCCTTTACCTTTGGAAGATTACCAACATCAATATAAAAAATACGACGCTCTGGTGCTCTCGATAATCTATAAATTACTAAACTATCTTCAATCATTCGAAGTTGATTAAGTGACTTTATAGCCTTGTGAAGATATGAAAGTGTTGATCCCTTATTACGATCTACGAGTCCAGAACTGCAATATGTAATTGAATCCTTTGATATTTTAATTCCCTTATCTGCCTGAGATGCATATCCAGTCGTTCCTGTAGGATGTTGTAATTTGGGATTATATGAAAAATATTCTTCAATCTCTGGAAATTCAAAATCCATAGGATTATCCTTATTTGGATTTCTCAGTAAATCATTGGGATTTTTTTTAGATTTTTTTACTTGACGAATATACTTAATCTTCATTGCGTCAATATACCGCAACTCTTGAAGACCTTCCTGGGGATTTTTTAAATCTATAACTTTATGATAGAAAAGTCTACCATCAACATACCAATTTCTATAGATTTCATGTGATTTTTTGTCAAAATCCAATAAACCTAAAATAGTTTTGAATTCCTCTCTTATATTTTTCTTTATGCCATCACTTGCATTTAGATTATCTAAATCAATTTGAACNGGAGTATCATTNGAATCTGATACAATAGCTTCNTTAACNATATCTTCAATNGCACTATCACACTCTGGNTGAAGNGCCATTTCNCGATATCTTTTNATTAANTCAAATTCAGTTTTATATACTCCCTCAATATCAACATATGANCCGAAAAAACCAGACGTTAAATAGTGGTCAACCCCGTCCTCATTATTTGGAGGAACGGGGGAGACCGCAGAAGNACTTAAATTATTGTCATCATCTATAGAAAATCCAAAAAGTTTTGCCACTGCTCAATAATTCTATTTTTACTTCTACTATTTATGTGCTATTACTTATCAGANTTTATCAGGTACTGCGTTAGACTTACCGCCATTACCTTCAGATTCCCACCATTGAACTTGGAATTCTACAGTAAATTCTGAAATAGCATCATTATTATCGAATGCAAGATCAATCTGAGAGATATTAGTTGGAAAACATCCCCAGAACTTATAACGTCTCAAAGAAGTAATATCAGTATCTTTAAATTTATTTCCAGTAGCAGAANCATCTGGCAAAGATCTACCAAGTTGATATACGTAGAGTTCTTTTTGATATGTTGATGGANTNGTTCTTCCNTGACCAGAATCTGCNGTNCCAAGAACNTTNATCCATCTTTCAAANGCTCCACGAAGACCCATNTCGGTATCGTTGAGAANAGTAACTGTCCANGTATCAAANGTTCTNTCTCCAGCAACCTTAAGTTGACGACCACGGAAAGGAACTTCAATTACGCCCATATTTGCTGCCGGAAGAGCNGCAGCTTTACAGAAGAATTTGCCATCATNTNTTANAGNTGTNTAANNTTCCNNNANCNACTCCNNCNGGAAAATCTAANTGAACTTCATATAGATTGGGNCGAAGNCCGCCNCCNTCAAGTTCGCTTCTAAANTGNGANATTGCNCTCTCNGAAGNNTTTNTNGNTGAATACGCTGAAACTGCCATTTTTTNGTGNCCTCTTGTGTTAGTTATTTATTNGNNTNATGGTCAAACTGTACCGACCACTTCTTCGAATGATANACCNGTGCGTGTAGCAACAAANGTNAGNCCNATGAAGTTAATTGACCTTGCTGGNTTGATNTAGATNTCAGCAATAAACTCATTTCTNTCNATAACATCNGGTGGATTNTTTGAGTCATCNCATACTAGTAAGAAGTCTGTGATNCCTCTNTTAGCCTGAACATCTCTCANGNANGGAGAAACGATNTTGACNAANGTTGATCTTGTGATNGAATCGTTNAATTCAAANAGTTGANTNTTTGCTGCNGNTTNAATTGCNTTNTCAANTACNAGGAAGAGACGNCGAACGTTGATTCTATCAAATGCNGAGTTATATCCNAGAGCNGTNTTGTCTCCNAAGAGNATNAATCCNCCNCCNTTATTNGAAATNACNGGATTNANTCTATTCTTNTAGAGTGNATCTCTNTGTGACTGTGGNGGNTCATAAGACAACTTAACAATATTGTTGACTACACCTCTTTGAACACCAGCTGGTGAATACCAAGGATAAACATTGAGTTCAGTTCTTGCCATCATTCCGGCAATGTCTGCATTTAATGGGAGATAAATGAACTCATTATTAAATCTATCATAAGTATACTTGTAACCACTATCAAATACACCATAAGATGTTGATGAAAGTGGAGCGAAGAACTCAAGAATACTATCTCTAGTATCATCAATTGATGATCGATTTACAACTGCAGATCTTGGTGGAGAAATACATGCTATACAGTCTTTTCTTCCCGTTGCGATATCGAGAAGTGTAATTGCTTTTGCCTGAGTTTCTTCCATGGTAGCTAAACCAGGGCCCATAATCAAGAAGTCGATGTCAAACTCGTCTCTTTCAAATAGAGAATATGAAGAGATGACGTTCGATAAACTTGTCTCAAGACCTTTCAACATTGATCCGGGTACTTGTCCAGACGCAGTTGAATAGTCTTTTCCACCAATAAGNTCTAAATTCAATGAGCCAAAACTATTGAATTTTATTCCCTGCACTTCTTGACCAAAATCTCCATCCGATAAACCAACTTCTGTCCAAGTTCCATCTTCAAATCCGGAAGATGCTGGATAAATTTCTTGGGTTGTATCGACAGAAGTTCCGAAGGATTTTCCTGCATAGAGATATGCTGAATTGAGTGCCAGATAATCCTTNTAGTAAGTTACTACATTCTGATCTCTAGCATCTTTTCCTTTTGAGAGGAATAAGTTTTTCTCAAGAATTTGACCAGCTACTCCAGTTATATCTCCTTTGTCATCTACAACAATAATATGCATCTGGTCATTTTTGGAACTTCTTTCTCTAGCGTATTCACTAGTTCCTGGCTTATCGGCAATATTCTTCCAATAAACTGTTGAATTGGTAAGACCAAGAGTTTGATTATCATACCAATCGGATACTGATGCTGGAGTAAATCCAGAAGAACCATATACGCCGGTTGCAATTCCAGATTGATTGATTATTGTAATAGTATCAGAATTCTTGAGTGACAGAGGTCTTGAGTTTTCCCTGTATTCAATTGGTNNAGATTCTCCACTAATACTTACTCGTTCTGTAAGTTTTACATCAAACGTACTAGATCCTTCTGCAGATGTGCTGATTCCTGTTATGATTCCTTTGAGATGACCTTGGAATCTAGAAGTAGATCCTGCACCAGCAATAACAGTATCGATTGAAGCAGATACTCCATATCCAACTTGGACTCCAGCAGAACTCAAATTGGAAGTACTGATTCCAATAATCTGATCTGATCCTCCATCAATAGCACATACTTTTACGTTATTAAACCATGAACCTGGATTTTTTGCAGCTAAATACCAAGTTGTCCCTGATGCATATCCTGACTGATAATCATCAAAGTTTTTAATTTTTAAATCAATAGAAGGAGCACCGACTCCAGCATTGGCTGTTTTTAGTTCATCACCATCACATCTTACGAGAGAGAGTGAACCACCATAACTCATAAAATCTGAAGCAGAATACCAATATTCATAATGATTATCTTCTAGACTTGGCTTTCCGAAGTTATCGATAAGTTCCTTCTCTGATGTAATGATGATTGGATCTTCAACTGGTCCTTGTAAAAAGGGTCCAGCAAAACCACCAATAATACTAAAGGAAGCATCTACAGCTCCTACTGTTCTGTCAATTTCTCTGACAAGAACTCCGGGAGAGACTAATCCTAATGCCATTTTTAATTGTCTCCTTAAAAGAATTTCAGTAACCTAAAAATATTTAGTAAATACTGAAGTTTCAGTGGGGAANTATGACGTGAACTACCAATCTGGATAAACCTCCGAAACTATATACTTTTTAATTTTATTTTTTAAAACTCTTTTTTTACAACATTCTTTACATTCATATGAATATGATGATGATACGGGCCCTCTATCCTTTCTTGTACGATAAAAATTATCAACTAAATTTTTTTCCACACCACAAGTTCTACATACCCTTTCGTGNAATAATAAGTGACCTAAACTAAACTCTTCGCTAATATCCATTTCTATCACAAGTAATCCCACATATGGGACATGTCGCCATATTCATCAGTATACCAACGATCACCCTGTGCATCTACAAAAGAACTCTCCTCAGTAATACCGTCACTTAAGAAACCAAATGGAGCCATATCTTGTTCTATTTGATTCTTCTGCTCCTCATATAATTTTTTTCTAACATCTTGATCCGTAAGTTCCTTAAAATAGTCTTGAGCAACTANCCAAGCATAGATTACAAGACACATTGCAAGGTCATCGTTACAACCCTCTTCTGCTTCAAAAGAATTTTTCTTAGAAATAAAAGTGGTCAATTCCGAAATTATTTCATAGTCACAGAACAATAATTTATTCTCCTCTATTAATGTCTTTAAATTTAAAGATCCAACTTTTTTGACTGTCTTGGACATCTTCAGTCCAAGTTGTGTTTTCTTTCCAGAAAAACCTTGTCCAACTACTTGACCTGCCCTACCTCTCATAGAGCACATAAGAAGATTTTGATATTCTAGGTCATATTGAATGATTGAGGCTACTTGATCTCCAACATCATTCACTTCACATAAAATATATGCATTATTATAACTCTTTGATACCTCGTAGATTACGTTTGGAAATAACATTGGTTTTATTTCATTATTTCTATATTTTGCAACAATTTTATGAGGAAACTCTGTAATATCGGCGACTATGAAAGCCGAGTAGTCTTCACCAACTCCTCTGGCAACGTCAACAGTTACGATATAATCATGATCTTTTACCGGATCTTGATACACATCAAGGCCTGCATTCCTTTTTTTTGGATTTTCATATATAAGACTCTTAAGTTTACTTGGGGCAATTAGAGTATCAACAGATCCTAAAAATTCACATTCAAACTCAACCTTGAACTGTGCCTCAGAGGTGTTTTTAATTGTAGTTGCTTTCCACTTATCATCTCTGCCAGGAACTTCGGACCAATGAACATCTGTTGGTACGTATTCATTTAGTTTACGCTCAGCATCATGCCACATACGGTAGAAATGATTCATACCATGTGGCGTAGATACAATAATTACTTTGGTGCTTTTACCGGAAGTAATAGTAGGATAAACAGAGGCAAAGAACGAGTCAGCAACATGATTTGGGACNAACGCGAACTCGTCAAGAAAGAGGATATTAAATGACATACCTCGGACAGCACTTGCAGACGTAGAAGCTGCCAATATCTTACTGCCATTTTCTAATTCTATAGAACCTTTATTCCAATTTAATATTCCCTGCTGCATCCATTTAGGTAAATTTTCATATGCAGTTTGTAACCTACCAAGAAGTTCTCTTGCAGTAGCCGCTTTGTTTGCTAAGATACCAATATTAACGCTATCGTTAAAAACAGCATAATGTAGAAGATAAGATACGACAGTAGTGGACTTTCCAGTCTGTCTAGGCATTTTGCAAATATTAAATCTATTTTCATGGAAGTTATTAATTAATTTTTCTTGAAAGTCATATGGTTGGAATTGAGTTAGACCTTCATCCAGAGAAACGATTTTAACGTGATTCTGGGCAAAATAAACAGGGTCTTCCTTACAGCGAAGNAATTCCATCATCATTTCTTCAGTCCATTCAATTGCTGTATTCGCTTTCTTTAATAAAGGATTGCCAAGATAATTTTCACTCATAAAATAATGCTATCCCTGATATACTATAGAAGTCGCATAGACATCTGAGTGATCGGAGTAAATTAAATCTGTTCGCTCTTTTTTAATTATAATGGATTCTTTTCCGGCCATATGAAAACTTCCATATAAAGACCCGTCAGCAGTTCTTACCTCAATAACTCTAGCAGATGAATGATCATGCTGAATCATGGCGTATTGGGCACCAAGGTTGTTTTGATCTGGAACAGAAGAACCTAATCCAACATTAACATTCGTTACTAATCCTAAAACCTTTATAACATTCATATCAACAATTCCAAGCTCTGAGTGATTTGTTGATTCTGCTATCGGGATCTCTAGCAGTTTTAGCAGATGTTAATTTCTTTTTCATCCCTCTCATTCGAGCGCAGAAGGATTTCCTGCGGGGATTTCCAACCTTCTTGCTTGGTGCTTTAAGGTTAGATCCTGGATTTTCTTTCTCATANGATTTTCTTCCTTTTTCGTTAAGTCCTCCTGACTTTGATTTTCCTTCTTTTCTTGTCCATGCCGCTGATTCGACATATAAGAATGGTTGTCCTGGTTCATACTTGGAAACTTTAAAACTTTGTAGTATTGCTTCAGGATAAACTTTTTTGATCTGATCTTGGACATCAGATCTCTTTGGGAGAGCTATTTGAGGAAAAAATAACTTAAGGGCATAATATTTACCCCTCCAATTGAAGTAGGTATCGACAAGATTCCCTGTTTTTGCGGGCACTCTTACTGCTTCACTCATTAAGTCTTCATTTGTGATAACATCTTCAATATTTGCAAATGTATTGCCATTTGCGTCTTGTATTTCAACTTCTTCTTTCTTTGTTTTTTTGACACAGTTTGGATATTTTTTTCCAAACATAGTCTTCATACCTTTCTTTTCATAACCAGGCCAACATTTTTCATCCAATTCAAATTCTTCCTTCTTTGTCTTATTACCCCAGTTCTTTGCACCCTTTTTGCGACATTTGACCAATGCTCCTGAAGCATATGCACTTGGCCAAACTGAGTAGCGTGACTTGACTTTATGATAGCAAGCGTCTTTTTCTCCTGCTGCTTCATCAATATCAATCTCGTCACCTACTTCGATGTTATTTTCTTCGAACCAACCTCTATTTACCTCAAGGGCGCATACTACTTCTCCTTCCGATGATACTGGAGTCTCGTCGAGGGGTTCTAATTGCTTAATACTTTCTATAATTCCATCTTCATTAATAAATGCAATATCTAATGGAATTCTAGTTTCCTTCATATAGAAGGATTGTTGTTCTACATCATCAAATATGAATAGCATTCCACTATTCTGATCCAAACTCTCACGGAACATCAGTCCAAGATTGAAGTCCNTAATATTTGTAGGAATTTCTATATTCAGTGGTAGCGTTGTAAATTCTTCAGTGCTCACGTTAATTGCTTTCCCTTTTCTATCTGGATTTGGATCTTGACGATTCTTGCGTCTAAATGCAGCATCTTCCTCTTTTTTGGAGAGGTTGCGCTTCATCTTACTTGAACCGCATTTTGGTTTTGTNGTTTGTCCTGGTTGTTTTGCACAGGGTTTTCCTGCGTATTTGCCACCCAGTTGAACCCAACCAGGCTTCCCATCACTAGAGCGACTCTTGCCAAACCAGTCACGCAAAGAACTATCACCACTTTTCGATTCACTTACGCCTCCATTGCCATCGCTATTTGAGGTTTGCTCACCACCTTCGACAGGTTTATCAATACCAACCTCTTCTGGTTCCTTACCATTACCAAAGTACCTTCCAGTCATTTTTAGACCAGCAGGAATCTTTTTACACTTTTTATCAGTGTAGCAAAAATAGTAACCAGGTTTGCACTTCATAAAAAAAGGATAGATCCTGTCTATTATTTATCTTCTTTTAATCCAGACTTCAGCATCTTTGCTAGTTCTGCAGTGGACCCAACAAATAGGGCATTATTAACTGTTGATGGTCCTTTTTCCTTTTCTTCTGCATTGACATCCTTCAACTTCTTTTGAAGATCCATCAATTTGTCTGTTGCATCAGAAACACTCTTGATAAGTTGACCTGCGACTTCGTATGCTCTTGGTTGATCACTCTCTTGAGCTAATTCAAGTATCCCATTTATTGCCTCTTGACCCTTTTCTATGATGGAATAAAGATTGCCTCTTGTATATTCATAATCTTTTGTTACATCATCTTTATTTCTCTCAGGGACTGCCTCTGGCTTCATTATTTCAACTTTTTCTTCATTTTTTGCAATTCCTAAAGAGTCTTCTATTTCATCAAAATTTTTAGTCATAATCAAGGTTCAATATCTGATCCTGATGTTGGATTATATACTTTTTCATCGGAGAACATTTCTATAGATCCACTGAATCCAAAATCATCTTCAGGTTCTATTAAATTATCGTCATGAGNATCTACAAGGAATATTGCAGTGGAAGCAATATGACCAACTTTAGTGGTATTTTCATATCCTCTAGTTACTGTTAGATTATTTCCATTAATAGAATTAATATAAATCAATTCATCATTAATAGTTATTCTAGATTGGCTTGTAAGTTCAGACGCATCAGCAACACTGATTAGCGTCGTATCAGATTCTATACTTTCACTTAATGTAGTTATTTGCGTGCCGATATAATTTTTTGTAGACGTTGGTGTTCCAATATATCTCACACTTCTTGGGGTCTTCTTTGCGGTATCTGTATGATAATCAACTTGAACTTTTTTGATGACTCCTGGAGTAGATCCAGATGGAATTGGGCCATATAAATATGTCTTCACATTAAATTGCAAAGTATACAAAAGAACTCTTCTTTTATTAAAATCTCCATCATAGTCATCTCTCATACGAATACTCTCTAGCACGACAGGAATATCTTTAATTTCATTGATTTCGTCAATTAATTTGACGCTAACATTATATGCCGGTTGAAAGTATGGTAATATTTGCTCAATAATTTGAAGAGCATCTTCATTTAATTTGGTCATAATATTCAACTCAAATCCCATATTATATGGAACTGGCATAAATACCTTTTTAACTTCTTTTTTATTTGATTTGTTATATGCTTTAAATTGTTTTGTTACCGTTCCTTTTCTTGATGGATCATATGTTAAAGAAGTCATCTCAAAAGACATTCTAGGAAGAGTTATTCCTTTTTTGCTTTCAATGTCTGCCTGTTGCTCTATTCTTGCTAGAAACTTTTGTATTGGAGCATATGATAAAGGAACTTTTATAATACTAGTTACATTTCCTGAAGAATCTTGATGTCTAATGTCTATATTATTAAATATTGTTCCAAATGCAACAACAGTTTTTCTAAAGATTTCGTTATAATAATATGTTCCTAACATGACTTACACTCCACCAAAAGGATTTGTTTCTGTAAAATCTAAAATAGAATCAGCCTCAGTTTGTATGTCGAGACTACTAGAGTATGGTTCTATATCTATATAGTCGGTTGACAATAGATTTAAATAACTTCCACCCACACCAACTATATTCTCTCCAACTAAGAATGTTCCAGTTATATTTGAAACTGANAGTAAAAAATTATTTGCATCATAACTTCTAACTCTCGCAGTGGCAGAACTTTCTGACCCAACAACAACTTCATTCAGAGAATATGTAACTTCATCAGATAAAATTCCATAGGACTGAGGAACACTTACCACTATTGATGGGGGTACTGTATATCCTGCCCCAGCATTTATAATTTGAATAGAGGAAATTAGACCATTTGATAGAATAGCTCTTCCCGCAGCAGTTATTCCTACACCCACGGGAGCACTGAATGTCACTATTGGTTCATTTGCATAACCACGTCCAAAATCAGTTACTGTAACAACCCCAATAGTTCCGTTTGCTATTACAGATTGTGCAGAAGCAATTCTTGTATGNTCATTACTCCCCCCATTGAAGNAAATTTCTGGGGGAGTTGAATATCCAGATCCTGGATTAGTTATCTCTACCCTATCTACATAGAAATGACCATCACCAATAGCAGAGGTTATTGCGACAGCAGAAGCAGTTNTTCCACTTGGTGGAGGTGAAATTTGNACGAGAGGAGCAGCATCATACTCAAATCCTTTATCGATCATAATTATTTCTTGGACTCCCTTATTTTGTTGAGCCACTCCAGTAATAGCAGTTGCAGAACTACCTGCTCCTGTTAATTTAAATGTTGATTCGTATCCAAGATCGATTATCTCGTCATCAATTTCGTCAATTCCAGTTTCAATAATTTCATCTTCAAATCTGAAGAGTTCGCACGTCAATTCATAAACATAATTTTTTTGCAATTGATAAAATGGTTTATCTCTTTTTACGTTCTTAATTTCAAATAAAACGTCCCCAAGTGGAAAATAAATGAGATCTCCTTCTTTGGGTCTACTTGTCAATTTCACATTAGGCAATCTTTGTATTAGAGGTTGAATATAAAGTTCATATCTTTCTTGCGACACTACTAAAACTACTTCATCCTTTGATTCTATACCAAATTTTGACAATTCTACTGATTGGCCTTCCCAACCATCATAATTTTGTAGATACATTTCAATTGGCAGTGCGCTTCTGAACGCTGAAACTATATTCTCTTTTATTACGGTATTTTCTCCCAAATATAATCTAGGCATATAGTGTACTTCTACACCATACATTTTGATGGACTCATTTATTAGGTCCTGCATTAGACTTTGTTCGCCCTTGGAACCTTGTAGAAAAAAAGGATTTAGTGCCATTATCCAATCATATCAAAAGGTGGAAGTTCATAAGTATTTGACATCTGCTCTCTGATTATTTCCAATTCTTTCTCAGCATCATCGTACATTTGACGGCCATTCAGTTCAACTCCACCCGGAAGTTTCATTCCTTGGAATTTGATCATATTCTGACCCCACTGCTTTTTAATTAAGGAAGTTAAATACTTTTTAAGGAAGGAATCATTCCATACTCTAGTATGTGTATCTGGATTCATACCTCTATAACAATCTATAATCAAATATTTATTTGCATTAACAGATGACCAGTCAATATCAAGATATAGACGATTCATCCTCTGATTAAATCTTATCTGCTTTTGAGTTGACAATAAAAAGTCAATATCTTCCAAATAAGTTTTAGTCATCGAATATGTTAAAAGTTCTGTTGATCCCCAAAAATAAATATCATTCAAGAATAATTGATATTTAAGACCAAACATTCCAGAACTAACCGAATTAGACCCCTCAAATTGAAAAACTTTAGTTATTCCAATAATATCGTCAGGAACTTTCAAATAATTACTATTTTCTTCATAATCAAATTGAACGGAAGAACCGCTTATTAATTCTGTAGTTGATGTNCTGGCAACACCGACNGAGTTGGAAGCCTTTCCCCGATCAATATCTTCTTGAGTGAACTTATACTTTAAAAGTGTTGGAAATACCCCATCAAAATGCCTTTCTTGAAAATATTGGATAGCATCGTCAACTAAATCGTCAATCTGCTCATCAGCAACATTTACTTCAAGAACCGGATATCCCAATTGTCTCTTACAGTAATCAATTAATGTTTGTCTAGAAGATGGTTGTGCCATGTATATAAATGGACCTATTGTTAGTATTTATCATCATTCGTATATTCCAGTATTATAGGACTTTATATATTTACTCATCTCATATCTAGAATCTTCCTGATGATATGTTGACCAACACCAGGAAAGAGCCATTTTTTTCAATTCTTCTATATCATCACAGTTTTCAATATATGGCACGAGACTTTTAAATTGTGGATGTCGTGGTGGATTTTCNAGGCACTTTTCTTTTAATTGATTAAAATTTACCATATTTCCAGTTAGGATTAGTTCATCATAGTTCACAAATTTCCGTTAATTAATTGCTTAATTAAAGATTTTATTTCGCCGATTTCATTTTTCATACAATCTAAATCTTTTTTAAAAGAATCTAATTCTTCTTTTTCCTCTAACTTTTGTTTTTTAAGTTTAATATANGCATTATATGCTTGCCTATCAGTATTTANAATGGCGTGAGAATTTTCATCTCTAAANAGGTTTTTTTTGTCCTTTACTTGTTTCATAGTTATGCTAATGCTATGGCTCGGAGATCTCTTATTTTCGGAACAATTGCCTGATTTGTTGAAGTGAATATAATTTTAATTTGATATGCACTATACTCTGGTAAATTGTCCATTGTAAATTCATAATCTGAATATTCATTATCATTTCCATTTATTGGGACAAAAGTATCGGGTAATCCATTATTATTTCTTGGGTCCAATATTTCAGAATTGTTTCCAAGATTGTTATATCCAGGAAATAACTCAAATGCTGGATTGCTTGGACCATCATCTCTAAAGATTTTATATAAAGCTCTAATATCAGTTCCAGATGGTCTATTCCCAAGTAACATTAATTTGATAGAAGTTGCTGGTTGTTCTAACCTAATTGGTCTTGTTAGATATACTGCAGAGTGTGGTTCAGTAAAAGAATTCATAATATCCCCATTACTTGCAAAATCTTTGACTGGATTATTGATCCTGTTTGTAGATAAGATTGCATTAACTCTAGTAATATCTACAACTGGAGATAAATCTTTGTGTTTTGTGCTTAAATTTAACTCTAAGGTTAAGGATCTTGATCCAGGAAGATNTGCTAAGAATTGCTCTTCATTTACTCTNGAAGCCACCATTCTTGGGGAATCAAAATAATTATTCTCATTAAGAACAACAGGTTCAAATCCCATATCTTCAAAAGATGGTTGTGATACTTCATTTTCATAAGCACCAATGCTGGTTGCAGAAATAGTCCTTACATTTGCATCAATTGTTGTTTCTCCTGGAGTAAAGGTCTGAACATTTGGGTGAAGTATTTCGAACTGCATGTTCTTACTTGACTTGACATTAACCCCACCCAATCTCTTTGTTTCGGAGAAAAATAGTTTTGGAAGACTTCCAGAACCACTTCTATCAGCTAAAATAGTGGTAGAACCATCCAATATTCCGGAAGTATCAATTTTGACAAAATAATCATCCAATGTTCTTGAAGTCCCAATCGATACGCTAACATTTGCGAAATTGTGTTGAGTATTAAGTCTAGCTAAACATATGCCATTAAATTCGTATTTTTCTACATAATTATTAGCAGTATGTGAACTTGGAATAGTATTAAATACTCCTCTAGTAATTCCAGAAAGGCCAGTCATATTAGAATTTATTGATGTATATCTGATAATTTCATTATTGATTTTTACATAACCTGGGTTAGTATCAGAAACTTCTAAATTTTCAAAGAACATATATGAATCGACATCAGAAGTATTTCCTGTTTCGGCAATTATGATGTCATCAGTAGAGGTTTTTGTCATAGAATCTAATAAAATTAACTCTTTGACATCGGTCCTTATATTAGACAATCTTACAAAATTGTTTGAGGAATGCATTCCATGACTATGGAATAAAACATTCATATGAAGACCATCTCTAGTATTGTCTGGGAATACGCTTGCGATATTGGGCATTTGAGTAACTAAAGTAACTCCTATTCCAGTTGAATCTATGTATTGTATTTCNTTATTTGGATTATAATTTCCCTGCACGTTATCTACAAATAATGTATTTGTGGTAGATAAATTGACGACTGATAATTTTGGAGTTTCTCCCCCAATTTTGGAAAAATTAGTTTGATCTATAGACAATCTTTGGCCAACTTGGTATCCAGTTCCTCCATCAAAAACGGTAACGATACCAACAACTCCATTTTCAACGACAATACTACATGTTGCACCAGATCCTGTTGCGGAGGTGAGTGAAATATTTTCATAAGTCGCCCTACCATTCCCGGCTAATGGAATAATTCCCACTCCAGGATCATCAATATTCACACTCAAACTAGTTTTATATGATGGAACATCTAAACCACTTCCAGTGACATCTACGGACATAGATCCACCCAGACCAACAATTCTTCCCTCAAAGTTGGGATTTCCTCCTTGTGTTATTGCCACACCAGGAGAAATGCTAGAGAGATGATCTTCTGCAATTGATGATGTTATTCCAATCTTAATTTGGCGAGAACCGGTGATAATAGGATTATCTCTCAATCTTCTAATGTGATTATTATCCTCAGAAAGAATGGGACTATAGAATCTTACAGTTCCATTAGTTTCTTTGAATTTAGCTTTATTGATTTTATAGGCCAGATCTTCAAATTGATTTGGCGACCAAGTAGATCCATTCTGCGATTTAAATAGAACACCTGCAGAAGGTTGCTGCGAGACGATATTTTGAGTGGAACTATCGTCATCAGTACTTGAAAATATATCAATTTCTCCCATTCTAGCGATATAAACAGTATAATCATCTGAGTTAGATAATAAAGTTATTCCGTATTCTCTATTAGCTTGTAAATATACCAAAGATGGAAATGTGAATCTAGTGGAAACTATTGTTCCATCTCCGGTCGCATCAAATACATTTACATTTTCTGGTTCTAGTGTAACTTCTCCAAATGCAGGTATTGTTTGAGTTGGAATACCATTTCTTAAAGATCTTATTTGTAAAGTAATCGGAATTGCCTCCGATTTTGTTCTAAAATAAATGTCAATGCTACTAATGAATACTCCATCTCCGTCACCAGTAATGAATGACTGACAAAGTGGATCAATCCACCTTGTGTCTTCTACAACTTCTTCTTCAGCAATATTGGTTGTTGTTTCCGTTCTAGTCTCAATATCAATTCGTTGTTGAGGCTCTACATTCCTCGTCTCTACCGTAGCATTTCTAATATGAATTTCATCTTGCTGAAGATTTTCCAGTTCTCCCTGAGCAAAGAAATTTCTTTCTGCAGATGTATTTACAAACCCTCCGGTCGAAGAATTGGTAGGACTATCTGTTAATCTAAAAGTTTTTGTTCCCGTTTCAAATTTTGGATTTTTTACTACCGAAGAATCTGGAATAAATAAACAACCACGAACAGAACCATTTTCGTCAGTTACTAAACGAAGACCTGATATTGTTGCCTGAGCTCCACTAGTTAGACCAGTTAACTTCATACCTATCCCAACCCATCCAAGACCATTATCGTCAATACTAGATAATCCAAAAGTGTCTACATTGAGAATGCTGGAAGATTCTGAATAGTCAGATTCCATAGTAGAATCTGGATCATATGGAATATTCGTATATGTTGCTGTTGGTTTATTATATGGACCATACTTATGATTTGCCTTTGCCAATCTAAATCTTATTCTGGGATTTGTTCCATCACCAACAATATCTGGATTATCTTCGGGCATCAATCCTTGAACAGTCTCTCCAACTTCAAATTCTCCAGATACATTGGTAACTTCAAGTAGTTTTGGAATTATAAATGAATTAAAGTTAACACCATCAAAGAATGGATATACTCTTGTAAGTGGTTTTAGTCTTTTAGAAATAAATTCAATATTCCTAATTCTCATGAAAGGAATAATATCCCTACTTACAACTTTATTTCCAAGTTTCTGTATATCTATAGATTCTGTAACCTGATATTGCACTCCTGTTCTATTGAATTCCTGTCTAGTTGTAATTGTAGTATCTTGTTCTGTAAATACCGTGTCAGTTCTTCTTCTAGCAATTTCTACGTTGCCAATTCCACTATCAGCTGTTCCAAATCTGGCACCGCCACCTCTTTCAAACTTCACCTGTTGAAGTTCTAAAGCTTCCTGAGTTCCTGGTCGAATGCCTTGCCTCTGTAAATTTCTAAGAAATCCTTGTCCTAGAGCATTTCCTGCCCCGCCTTCTACAAATTGATATCGTGTTTCCTCGCCCGCATTTCTAGCAATAAGTATTCCAGAGGCATCTGGAGAACCAAAACGCCGGATAAGTCTTTGGCCAGCAGGACTATCAGCATCTATTCTAAACGTTCTAATACCATTCGAATCCACTGTAGATGGTGCAATAGCCTCTGACAAAGAGTCGATCAAAGCATTTGCAAGTTCATTATCGCCAGAGTTCATCACCCTACCAGCACCATTCGACATTATGTGGACTCTACTCCAATCTTCCACGCCGGTTTTTTCCCAGTTACTTTCTCCCTGAATTCTACTAGTTTCTCTCACTGGTCCAATAGAAGATTCCTCAGTTCTTCCTGCAATATTTTCTTCCCAAGCATTCCATTGAATAGCAGACCACCCATCAGCTTCGGGTGGATATGACTTCATAAATGCTTCATAGGATCCTTCAACTTTGATAGCATTTACTTCTAATTGATTTGTTGCGACCCAAACATCAGACTCTGGTTCCAATTCAATCGATCCGGACCAATTTGAAATATTAAATGGGTTTACATTTTCAGTTCTTGTTGCAGATATTTGAGACTGATACTCTTCTTCATCGTAATCCAAAGTAATAAGATCCCCAGTCTTCTTTACATTTGGATTTCCTAAATCTGTTACAAATGCCAAATCAGCATTAGGTGTAGTTACACTGGTAACACCAGGAATTGCACTAGAACCTAATTGAAGATCTATTGCTGGTGTATTGTGAGAAGGTCTGCATAGATTATTTTTAGTGTCGATAGAACATCCCCAACTAGGATCCTTTGTATTAGCGAGCTGTAATGTGCCGAAATTATCAACATAGAATCCCGACTTAAATCTGTCTAATCCAGTTGTTGGATCTTTTATAGTTAATGAATTTGTATCAGTTTCTAATAATGAAAGTGAAGTATAGAATTCGACATTAGAAAGTCTACTTTCAAGTTTAGCAATATCCTTCATGGTATATCGCTTGTGATCAGATTTTATAAACTTTACCTGTTTAGCATCAAATACATATGGGGGTAAATATGCAGTTCCTAATAAGAGAGAAGAATCTTCATTTGATGGTTCTCTTGGAGTTCTGGAAGCAACCCCCTTTTGTACTGTAAATTTACCATTTCTTGTTAAATAAATTTTATCAATTCTTCCAACATAATGATTAAATGCAATTTCTAAATTAGTTTTAGGAGTTACTGTAAATTGAGTGTGGTCTGATGAATTAGAAAAATCTTTCCCATCAAATTCAAAAGGAGATCTTGTGTTTGTTGCTAAATCATAGTCTTTTACTTTTGGTCTAAAATCTATAAGATCACTATTTCGTATTAGATTACCTTTAGATGATGTAAACGATATTGATTGATATATATCGGAAGGATAACTATTAGCACTATAAAAATCTCCTCGGTCTGTAGATTCGGTCGAAAATTTCTGATAAATTACTCTTATTTTTCTCTTGGGTTCAAAATTTGAAGATCTAATTATTTTTGAATAATCATAATATTCTGACCTAATTCCACTATCAAAATAATAATCGCCAAAAATATCATTATCACCAATAGTTGTTGTTAAAATTTTTGCAGTAATTGATGAAGTTAATGAAAAAATGCTTTCTTCCGGTAAAAACTTCTCATCATTCATATACTGAATTTCTAACCTGTTATTAGCAACATCTTTACTTACAACCAAGGCCTTGGCAACACCAAAAAGCGATTGTATGGTTTCGCCAATAACAAAAGCACCCACATTTGGGAGAGAACCAGTTACATCAGTTAAAACTAATGATGGTAACTTTGGATCGCTGGTATCTTTAGATTCATATATCCCATAAACTCTATAAACATCTGGACAGTTGAGTGAAATTAACTGATCTTCCACCCTGGTTCCATATACTGAAGAATAAACTAATCCATTATTTAGAGTTGTAGTTCCAATTCCTGCCGATGTATATTTTGATCTAGATATTGTAAGATCGCCGATAGTATTGAATTTTTTTTGCTTAGATCTTACAGATTTTTTATTTAATGTTGCAATAAATGTTGAATTTACAGATCCTTGAATACCAGGAATTATATCGTTTATTCCAGATATGGTTATAACTTTACTTCCGGTTACAACTGTATTATTTCTAAATATTGGAATTATTTGGCCGCTTTCGTTTACTAATTCATAGTTTCCGTCAATATCTTTCCAAGATATATTTTCTTCATCTTGAAATTCTGCTATAGAATTTAAATCTATAGTAAAACTACCGGAAGAAGAGTCTACTGCAAATTGATATGTTAAATTAATATCTCCTTGTGTAAGATCTATAGAAGACACATTTTCATACTTTAACCGAGTGAAAAATTCACCATTTCTTGAGTTAAATGTTGGCCTTAAGATTCCAACAGAGGTAGTCTGTGTTCCTCCTCGAATTAAAGAACCTCTATTTACACCAGTTACTGTTGAGACTCCAACAATAGTTAAATTTTTTCCATTCGAATCTACTTCTTCAACTTTATTGTATGTCAGTTGCGGATCACTTATTTCATCTACGCCATTTACTATGCGTGGATTTGGATTTGAGTATATAACAATATCATTTGGTCTGACAATATTTGATAATAAAGTATTAGTGCAGGTTAAAATTCCAACACTCGCATTCATGTTTCCAGATATCTGGAATTCTGATCCAACTTTTGAGAGAGAAATTACCTTATCTAGAACTGTATCCGCATTAAAATGAGTTCCAAGTCCAGAATACTCATCCTTGCTTTGAAATACTGATTTAACATCTCCCAGATTAAAATCATTAACACTGGTGGTTAATATTTTATTTCTCTCCACTCCGTTAATAACTAAAGATTCATTCTTTATAAATTGTCCAGAAACGTTAGTGAGAGTTAGAATTACATTTTGAGAATGAAAAGCATCGTATTTTAAGAATCCTGTTGCCCCACTAGATTTTCCTTCTATGAAAGCCGGAGCACTAAGATGATTATCAAAGGGGGCTAATGTATTAATTCCTACCTGACTATATGTTTGAATATCATAAAGATACAATTGATATTGTGAAGAATTATTCTCATAAGGTTTGTTAGAAATTATATCTACAACTCTTGCAGTTCCTACTGTAGTAAATCCAACATGATTAATTTCTGGACCACCAATACCTGGTCCACCTGTTGTTTCGTTCCTTCTCTCACTTCTTAATTCGATTATACTGTTTTGATCAAATCCAACCAGTGGCAATCCAGATACATTATTAATTTTAACAGTAGTGCCATTTTCAATATTTATTCCAGATGTTGGTACACCTACAGAATTTCTTGGTTTCTCCACATCCAAATATTTTGGAGATATAGTTTCTATGTCATACCCCTTAACGTATGCCTTTCCGGGCATAATTTTATATGTTAATAAATCATCGGATACATCATTGCCTTCTGGCGTTACAGTTCCCCTATCATATAAACCTTGATTTCCCGAATAATTATTTAAAGTTTCTTTTGGAAATACTTCAAAGGGTTTTATTATATAATCTCCCGATTCTTCATAAGTTCTTCTCGCTAATTCGTCTCGAATTAAATTGTATTGAGATCTATCAACAAACTTTTCTGTAACTCCTTTATTCAGTCTAGCTATTTCTACAAAATTTTCATTATCTATATCATTAAAATCTTTTTTGAATAATTCTAAATCAATTTTAAGTCTATCTGCACCTGGTGCAGCATAATTTGAAAATCCTTGAGAGTTATCATTAAGAGATGGGTCATCCATAGAATTTACTATGGATTCTTTTACTAATAAACCTATTCTTACTGACGGAACACTATTATATTGATCTAATATGATAGTTTGTTTACCTACCTTTACAAAATTTCCCCGAACAAAATATACGCCATCATTAATAGTTGCTGCAGATGCTATAAAACTAGCACTAGTTGAGATAGTATTCGCAAAAGTATTTCCAGCCTGAATTAAGGTAGAACCATAAATTATATTTGAATTTGTTATCAATGATTCTCCAGATTGAAAAACCTGAAATTCTGAATTTGGATTTGAATTTACATACTTTATATAAAGAGTAACAAAACCTTCTTCAGACTCGGTAGAATCTAAAACTTTTGACACTTTGGCTGTAACACCACTGGTTGCGCCTTTAATAGTTACTCCGATCAATTTATCAATATAAGATGATACCGGAACTCCGAAAAAAGAAGAATCAATTTTTATACCATAATAGGTAAGATCAATTCCTAAAGCACCTGGGATTATTTGAGAACCTTCTTTGAAAAGATGATCTCCAAATTTTTCAATTTGATCTTGAAGTATACTTTGCAGAGTCGTTAGTTCTCTTGCTTGTACTGGAAATCCTGGCTTGAATAAAACTTTATGAAAATTTTTATTTTCATCAAAGTCGTCAAAGTAAGGAGAAATGTTGAGATTAGTTTGCTGGGGCATGTTATTAGAATTCTATAATAATTTTGATATCTTCTTTTTGGTTTCTGGATCTCGGGATAGACTCTCGGTTATCAACATAAATTATATCTCCAGATCTGGGTTTGATCTCTGGATTGGCAACCCCGTTTACAAATTCCTGACCAAGATTATATGTTCTATTATTTATTGTTGTTGTTGAACCATTGAATGAGCCATCTATTTCCAGACCATTTGGAGATGGGTTGTCTGGTTGTCCTACTATAAGACTTCCCCCGCTTCCAATGCTACCAGTAAATCTATGAAGTTTGTATCCATATTCTGGTTCTTCCCCATATGCCGGAGAACTAGGCCCACCTTTTGGTTGAGTTAATACAAGACTTCTGTCCTGCCAAAATTTTAGAATTTGTGTAGATTTATCATACGACGCAACTCTACCTATAGATGTTGATCCAGTACTTATGGTTTGAATAATACGCTCATCATCAGTAAATGATAAACTAGAGGACCCTACACCAGTCAATTTAAGTGCATATAATCCAGAAGCAGTAGATTCATTAAACTGAGAAGTTCCATCAAATTTTAATGGATTTTTTAATACTCCTAATCTAGAAAAACTATTACTAGAAATTACATCTGGATTTTGAAATTGTAAATTTTCAAATCTACTATAAAGCAATACTTTATTACACCCCAATTCTCTATAAATGTCTTTTCCATGTCCCCCCTTTGGGGGTATTATAACGTCAAAGTTTGCTATAGTGGTGCTTCCTATTCCAGTATGGGTGATATTAGAAATATCCAAAGTTCCATAACTATATCCAGATCCACTATTAGTTACTAATACATCAACAACTTTTCCTTCGGAAGAAATTGTAATCGAAGCCTCAGCACCGGACCCATCTCCAATAATTGGTATGTTATTAATTGTATTTGCGGATCCGTAACCGATTCCAGAATTAGTTATTACTGCAACTTCAATCGATCCATCAACAGACGCATCTCTTATTAAACTTACTTCAGGATTCGTTGGCCAATTTTGAGGAACTGGTATGAAATTTGTAGAATCAAACTTAATTGCATCATTTGGACTTATGGTGTATAGATACTTCCAAATATACTTATCACTACCATCCCCGGCAGATTGTGGTGTTGAAGTTGTATGAGTTGGTTCGTTGACTGAAGGTCTTCCTTGAGGATTGCTAGTATCCGTTCCATTTTGCAAACAAATATAAACTCTAAACTGGCTCGTTAGAACATAGAATTTAGAATCATACAGTCTTGTAGAATTTGTCGCGGGACTTCTATTAATTCTAGAGTAGTCATTTCTATACATTTCATAAGTTTCGCCAGAAATCCATTCATATTTCTTTACTACCTGCCTAACATCACTGGGAGTTATCTTTGATAATGCTACGATATTATCAAACGCACGATTTTCCTCATCAAAACTATCAATTGGGTCTGGTATATTAGTTTCCCAATTACTATCTATTTCGTCGGTGTTAGGTACTGATAAAAAAGCATAGTAAGAATTATTAACATCCTCTACAGAAGATATAAATTCCGAAGCTCTTAATATTCTAAACTGATCAGTTAAAATTGCTGACATTTTGTACTTTTTTCTTTATTTATCCTTTAAAAATCTATTTTAAACGGCAAATATCTTTTAACAATGGGAGAAGTAGTTAACCCAACTACCCCATTATTATTGTATGATGAGAAAGAAGATGGGTTTGATGCTCTAGTTCCTGTTATTGATCCCCAACTGTAAGTGCCATAGTAATCATCATCAGACATTGTAGTTGAAGTTATTCCGTTTAAATCGGAGACATTGGAACATACAGTAGTTGTTCCATTATCTGTTATGATATTATCAACTCTATATATATTATCAATAAATGAAGTTCCTATACCAACAATAGATACTGAAGTGTCAATCTCTATCGAGGTCACACCGTTTCCAATATTAGAATTTGAAACTATAAAGTATACCCCGGTTGTAATACCAATAGTTCCGGCATTAATAGATTCGTCACTTCTTATAGTGAATTCTATCATGGGAGATGTTGTATTAATTCCAACTCCCTTAGTTCCAATGCCAATAATACTTCCATGACCGCCAGATACGGCTGCATCAGCAATTATCTCACTTTTTATTGTATTATTTTCGCTAAAATCTTGAGATATGATTATAATATCATTTGATGGTCTTGAATCCAAATTAAAGTTTTTAGATATAGAATCTACAAACAATGTAGTATCTGAATTATTCAAAGGTCTTATCAAAGTAGATTCTGGTCTTATCTCAGCTTCCAAACTCAATCTTTTTTTAGAGATTGATTCTCCACCAACAATTAAATCTCTCTTCTGCTTTATCAAATGAGATGGTCTTAATAATTCAGACCGATCATTCATACAATAAATGGATGTCTTTACTGAGTTTGAAGAATTAATGCCAACAATTGTTCTTAGTTTTTCATCTCCAACTAATAAATTTTCTTGAGGTGTCGCTAATTGCAGTTGATCACCAACTTCTATTGGTGGTTCAATATCTACAAATTGAGTATCCCCAAAACTTCCTTTATAGAAGAATATTTGACATTTATAATCTTTTTTGGGGGCCTTACTAAATGTAATTTGTGTTCCTCCTTTGAATGTATAATCTATTCCAGGTCTCTGTAAAATTCCATCTATTATAATCAATAAGTTTGAATCTAGATCTATTGCACTGTAAGATCCCTTTTCAATACTTAATGGTTCTATTCCAATGTCTCCCTGCCTTTCCAGAGTAAAAGTTCTTCTAATACCATCAAACTGATTTGAAATATCAATAACCAATTCTAATATCCCAATATTCCAAGACGAGAATGGCTCATTATAAACATCAGTCACTGTTACTGAGAATGGTGAAGATGATACATTTGCATCTTCAAGGATTCCCACAGGGGTCAGTACGTCACCAATTTCATATCCATATCCGAAATTAGTAATATGAAAGTCTATTACACTAGAACCCTGACCAACCATAACATTGATGGATGCTCCTATTCCCGTAGAACTACCCGTCAATTTTAGATTTTCGTAAGGGAGAGGAGAATCGAATATAATAGAGGGTGGATTACTTGTAGTATATCCGGATCCTGGGTTAGTTATGACAACTTCTGTAATTATTCCGGCATTTACAACCCCATGACCAGATGCTCCAGAACCATTTGATCCAGAAAAATTAATTGGAACAATTGGTTGAGTATATCCAGATCCGGGGAAACTTGTTGTAGTGTAACCGCTTAGGGGTGGTGAAAAGTTTGTTCCGATAGAAACAGATTCAATTTGCCCATGAGATATTGATGCAACCCCAACTGCGGCCATTTGTGGTTGTAAACCAAATCCTTGAGATGAAGCTATGGAAACTATAACACCCCCTAATGGTATGTCGTTCTTGTTTGGATCATTATCAGACAATAAATTATTACCAAGATAATCTTTTCTTCCGGTAAAATGTATTCTTGTTCCAATACCAACATTACTTTCAATTGTAAAATCTATAGATGGTTTTTGGGAAATATTTCTAAGAAGTACGATGCTGTTTGCATTTTCTGTTAGAGCTATACCAACTACACTATTACCTTCTTCAGTAAGACTAAACGTTCTACCAATTCCATTAAATTGTGTAGAAATGTCGTCAAAAATGATATTATCTTCGTAAGAAGATTTCTGGAAGAATCTTCCTTGGAAAGAAGAACTTGCCCTCAAATCAGATAAAGCCAGAAAATCTTTTCCAACTTCATTTGATCCAAATGGAGCATTTTTAAAATAAATTTTATCTTTAATAATATTATAGTCTCCTCTATAAAGTCTTACTTCGTCCCCTGATGCATGAGATTCATTTTCTAATAAATTAGTTCCCATCCATGATCTTTGAACTAATGCCCCATTAACTAAAGGAGTGTTTAGACTATCTACCCTAACAAATTCATTTCCAATACTAAGCACATCACCATTTCTAATGGATGTTATTCCAGTTAAAGATATTTCTGTAGAAATGCCAGAAATATTTGATGTCAAATTATATGAAATTGGAGTCCAAGATAAAGGTGTCTGAATAATATTATCAATCATAATAATACACTTTTTATTTGAATTTATCGCATCAAAAGATTGATCAGACATATATTCATATGCATCGGTTATTGTCAATGCTATCCCAGCTAGAGCATCTGTTCTAGATGTTGAAAGTTGAATAGAATTTTCAGACTTTTTAATGACAAATACACTATCAGGAAGTTTATCTGTATATCCAGTTCCAGTCATTACAGAAATTCTTTCTTCTGATTTCCCAGAATATGAATAATTAATTTCCTCACCAGTAACAAAGAAGTGGTCATCGGAGGTATTATCTTGATTGATAAAAGTTATTACATTAGTATTAGTAGAAATTCCGGAGAGTGAAATCTTTTTAGAAAATAAACTATTGCCCCTATGCTTTAATTCAAAATCATGTCTAAACCTTTTTAGTCTTTCAACATAAGTGAAATCGTCAACAAAGATATCAATATGCGAGAATGAAGTTTCAGCATATCCAACATTTTGTTTTTTAAATTCTTCGGAAAATACCTTTACAGTAACTCCAATACCCGCATTGGGAGTAAATCTCAGATCTACTCCTTCATCTACAAGCACATAATCATATGTTCCTAAAGAAGTATTTGTATATAAATTGGCATATTCGGTGTAATAAGTGTCTGTATCATTATGAATTCCTACAATAACATTTACATGTTTTTCTCCAGAATCAGATATAACCTGAACTAGATGCTTAGATGATCTATATTCATTGGATATCATAGATGATATCGTTGTTATTCCTGGAGAAGCACTAGATGCAATCTCAGTGATATTTGATTTTAATCTAATAGATCCACCATCTTCTTCAATAATTGGACCAATAAACGTAGACCCCATTCCAGTAGTATTTGCGAACCCAACTATATGAAGTTTTCCGGTAAATGTAGTTGCGGCTATTCCTGGATCTAAAGTAAAGTTTATATCAAGATTGCCGGAAGAATAAGATGTATCAAAAGTTCCAAGTTCTCTAAAAGTATCAACATCACCAAATACTAAACTATAATCGTTTAAATTTGAATCATATGTCGCAAATCCTTCGGTTGATTGATAGTCAAGACTTCCTATCGGCAACTTGGTATTGGAAGAGGCAGTCCCCACTTGCAATATAAATCCATAAGATTCATATTGAGTTATATCTATGCTTGCCATTTTAGATGTAACTCCAGGAGAGGCATTAAATATGGTTGTTAAACCAACTCTATCTAAAAATCCTATTGAAACCGTTTCATCATCTACAATATCGTCCCTTATTGCAGTTCTATAAACTTTCATATAGATATTATCGTCCGGATCATACGGGAAGAACCTAATTTGTATCTCACCAAGAAGTACCTGGGCGCTTAATTGACCAAAAGGATTATTTGAATATGTTCCAGTATAGTCATTGATGAATACTTCGAAATTATTATGAATCAATAAGAAGTTAGCAACTTCATATGAATTGGTCATAGAATTATACATCTCTACGATATATTTGCACGTCCTCATAGTATTTCCGTAGAAACTATCAATAATGACAAAGACATCTAGATTTGGATTGCTTCTAAATTCTCCACTAAAATCATCAAGTGTTATGGCTCTATTTTTGTCACTCCTAAAGTAGTCTGATATTATTTTTCCATCAAAAAAGATATTCTTAGAGCATGATCCAATCTTATCTTCTACAACCAAATCAAAATCATGTATTCTATCAACATCTATAAAATTGATTAAATGATTTACAGATGTTATAGTAGATATTCCACTTATTTGACTTTCTTCAGAGATAACTGGAGAAGATTCTACAACATAATCACCAAATCTTTTAAATCCTGATGTGTGAACTAGGCTTCCAACAGCATCATCCCATTTATTGATATCGGTAGTTCCCTTTATTGAATAAGAAAATCTTTGGTAATAGTTATTATCGTGGAGTCTTTGAAAGAAATTGCTTAACTTTCCAGTATCTTTTGATGAACCTAATGACAATGATCCAGTAGAATCTACAGAAAATCTTCCGGAAGATTTTTCTATTGACTTTACTATAGCTTTTGCGCTAGTCGTTTGACTTCTGACAGTAACTCCTACTTTTATTTCTTTCCCAGAAATTTGATTAATTCTTAGTTTTGATGTATTCTGATCCCAACCCTGGTTATCAACAACAAATGCAGAGGTTTCTCCCAAAGAACCAAAGTTGACAGCTTCTCCTTTAGAAAATAAATTAGAATTATCCCCTTTCATAACTATTTGATATTTAGCCAAATTGGAATATTTAATCGCGGATCCTAAAGAAGATTGATTGTAAATTCCTGCTGTAGAAATTCCAGGTATTCTGTAGGATAATGTTGCACCATTTGCTAAACCTATAGCTGTATTAACGCCAACAACATCAAATGTAGCATAGTCATAGTCGGATGAATTATAACCTTGACCAGTTCCTGATATAATATCAATTCCCTCGATGAATATTTTTTCACCCATAACGAATGGATATGTATCTGTTGTAAATCCTATAGAAGGACTTTGTAAAGTCAATGTGGCAATTTCACTCAGAACATCAAATTGTGCTGATATTATATCAACCCCATTTGTATTGTCTACACTTATGGCAAATAAATTAGTATCAGATAAACCAGAACCCCTGTCAATTACATTAACTTCAGAAACAGAAGATCCAAATATACTTGTCTCTGTTATAACTTCTTCCACGGGTTGTTTTAACTGAGAATCATAAATTAATACTCTAGGTGGTATTGTATAGTCTTTTCCAGAATCAGTTACCTTGATACTTTCAATCTGATGATAATCTGAAATTCCAATAACGGTGGGGATATCTGCAATTGGTTTTAATGTTTTATCGGATGAAAATTCAAATCCAATATTTGAAATGTCTAATTTTTTAATATTACCTATTTCTTCACCTACGAAAGAAATGTTAGCTCCAGATCCAACTGTAGAAGCTATAGATACAACTTGGGGAATTTTTTTCAATGAAGATGATTTTTGAATCATCCTTAATGAATCTATAGGACCAAAATAGTTTTTCGATTCCGTAGAATATTTCGTTTTTGATAAATCTGAGTGATTATAATAATTTCTTTCTGGATTTTTATCCAATAAGATGGAAAATGTTTTTTCATCTTCAATATTTGCTGAATACCTACCATTATATCTACTGAAAATTAAATCTATTTTATTGGAATTAAATGGTTTTGGAGATAAATCCGGCAATATATTTAATTTATCAAATTCATTATCAACTTTTATCGCTTCTATATCGGTTGGTTTTAATTGATAGTAAAATGAGTTGGGGAAATTTTCATCAAGTTTTAAATTAATCATTGCATTTTCGGTAATGCCGGGAGTACCTATACGCTCCACTTTTATTTCAGTGGATTCTTCGGTAGTTTCAAATTCATTAACAAAAGCTTCATCTTTGAAGAATGCCAGCTTCAAATTCTTCAATGAGGGATGCGATACATCTATCCCTACACTAGAGTATGCAGTTAATTTTATATGGGGATTTACGGAACTAATTCTATGGCTAGATCCTTGAGTTGTTAAGTCTACTTCTTTTACTGGTAGACTGAATCTGGCATCCCACTCATCATAAGTTAATTTAATTTTATTATTTGATATTTTATGCACATAATAAATTCTTTCGGACTCTAATGGCAAAGCTGGATTAGTAGATTCGTATAAAATTCTATCGCCAGTTTCATATCCATGATTTTCTATGGTTAAAATGTTAGTATCTATGTCAATTCCAATCGAAGATCTTGGATTAAAGATAGACTTTCTTATTGTTGAATTATATTCAACTTCATATAATTTTTCTGAAACTGACGAATTTATTTCAATATTTACTTTATCCCCATCTAACAAATTATGATAGTCCTTGGTAGTAATAATACCAACACTCTTTTTTATATTAGTATTGAGGGTTGGTGAAGGAGTCCTAAGACTATGAAGATCGCCAGAACCATAACTCATAAAATACAAAACACTTGGAATTATTTCTGTTGATACGCCAATATAATTTCCCTCAGAACTGATTGCAACAGAACTAGTTGAAAGACCAACAAAATCTTTCCCTAAATTTACTGCATATACGAGAGACTCATTTTCTAGGGGGAACTGAGTTATTGAATCTGTGGTGACTCCGATAGCACTTCCATATAAAGATGAGTAAATTAATTTATCGCCAGTTTTTAATCCATGATTTTCAATATATATTGATTGAAGTTTTATTTCTCTCTGCTTGCTAGAAGATCCTTCATAAAAATTATATGTTGATATACCAACGTCACCAAGACCTACAGTCTCGCGTGGGTTAAAATAGAACTGTCGGATTTTTTTAATGTTTGGTTTATTTGAAATATTTTTTGTAAAGATAAATTCTCTACTATCAAGAATAATATCAGATCCTGCTGTATGTGATGTTCCAGTGGTAGATAATTCTTCCCTGAGAATATTGAGAGAATTGCTTGATGGATCTAATCCAACTATTTTTACTTTTTCGCTACCTATATTCAAATAATCATTTATTTTTATTTGATCCTTTACTTCAAGCAAATTACTACTTATAAACAAAGACGTTGTTATCCCTGTCTGGTCGGTATTACCAATAGCGACAGATAAACTTGTTTTAAACGTAGTTATGCCAATAATAGAAGGGCCATCCAATTCTCGTATTGCTGTGGAGGAATCGAAGAAAGTAACGATATCACCATTCTTCAAATTATGCGGCAATGTAGAAGTTCCTACAATTAGTTCATTCTCCCCGAAACTTATATTAATATTTTCTATTTTAGTTTGTTTGAAGGAAATATTTGATATTCCAACACCAACAACAGATTTTACTTCAGCTATGGATTGAACATTAGATCCTGTTCCTTCCATATTAGCAATAGTTCTATCCCCAACTTTGTAGTTGTTTCCAGAATCAATAATTTCTACTGCAGCAATACTTCCAGAAGAAGTCTGAGTTATTCTATTTACAATTTCATTTTTTCTTTGAGGTTGAATAACATATTCGTATGAACTATTCTTGTCTAAGAACTTATATGGAGAGGTATTTCTAATTACATTTAAATCATTAAGATCTATATCTCTTTGATTAACTCTAGGGTCAAAATTAAGTCGATTGGGTAATGACTTATAACGTTCTCCAATAATATATGGGAAAACTGGCTTTTTATAATTAAAAAATGGAGAAGATGTCGTCTTTTCATTTTCTCCCGATGTACTTGCAGTTTTATATGATGCAAAGTAGGCATAAGTTCCGCCTGGAAACTCTGGTGTTATGCAAAATCTTCCATTATGCTCATCAAGATCGCCATTTCCTTTGTATTCATAATCTTCTGTAAAAAATCCTAATGGAAAAATTGAGACTGGAGGTCCATTCACTCCTCTACCTATAGAAGAATCAAATTTTAAATCATATCCACTGTCTAGAAGTTTTACAAATCCTCCTTTTTTATTTTCATATCCATATGGTCCATATATTGGATTTCCGTCATAAGCCCACCCAATAATTGGTGAGTGTTCTGTAGTTTCAGTTCTATTTACTTCTCCTAAAGTAGAATTAAACTCTAAATCTGAAGAAACTCCATCTCCAAAATTTGTAATTAACGAAGATCTTAATTTTCTTGGAGCATATAAAGATCCATACCCAATTCCCAAATTAGAATCTTTACTTTCAATGAAAATGCCATCGTCATCAGTAATATTATTTTTATTTTTCTCGAATAAGTTAATATTCCATTTTTGTAGATCTGCTTTAAATATAACTCCACTTCCTAAGGGAACAATTGTAATTGCAGTATTTTTTCCATATCCAACACCACCATAAACTACAGAAACTGATTCTACAGAACCTGAAGAGTTAATAGTGAGATTTAGTATAGCACCAACCCCGGTCTCATCAGGATCTATAATCTTAAGATCTGGCTTAGATGTGTACCCGGAACCGCCAAACTTAACATTTACAAATGAAATTGATCCGTTGATAATAATTGGCTCTAGAATAGCATTCTCCCCAGAATTTACTTCTATCAATGGATCAGAAATTAAAGAAGAATCAAAATTTATTAAACCATCTGTTGACCCATATGATTGTCCACCATCAATAACCGAGACTGATGTTATTGAACCTCTCACTGCCGGACTTAATTTTGCTTCTCCACCAAAGGTTAATCCAATACCAGTTTTGCCCTCAATTGAAACTTCTATAGGTGGATAATTAAATATATGAGTTCCTGATCCGCTAGACTCAAATCTTACAAACTTTGACCTCTCATAATTTTTTGTAGAAATATTTGTGCTTACTCCAGCAGATGATAATCTAAAGTTGTCATCATCAAATACTGTTACCTGATATAATTTTGACGATGAAAGTCCAGAAATAGGAGTCGAACCAGGTTCATAAGAATAAACAATTATGTCTCCGTCCTGATAGTCATGATTTTGGATATTAATAATATTATCGGAAGTATTGATGCCAATGGGAGAGATCTCTCTTTTTTTATTCTTATAATTTTCTCCTGGAGATACTACAATAACATCTGATAATATATTTTTGTATGCAACGGATCTGAATTCTTGAGGGCCTGTACCAAATCCAACAATATTGATTGGGTGTCTTTTAAAGATTGCATCTTCCCGTGTAAAATGCAGTCTAAACTGTTTATCATCAATTCTAGATACAAAGTATCTTGAATTGTTTTTTAACGATGTTGAGGCACCAGGAGAGACGCTAGGAATGAATCCTGTAGTGGTAGATACTCCACTAATTGGAATTGCAGTATTTCCATTACTTTTATAAACTATCTCATCTGCCTCTCTAAATTTATGCTTACTTTCTATTCTAAAAGAGTTGTTAGATGTATTAATAATAGAAATAGTAGACCCTGAAGAGACATATCCAGTAACACCAGCATCAAATTCTACTTTATGAGTAGTTGGGAGCAACCTTGCCTTTAATTTACATCCTCTACCACCCCCGCCAGATAAAGTAATTCTAGGTTCTTCTATAAAATCAAATCCAGCATCATCTATATTAATTTTTTTAACATCACCAATCAAAGAAAGATTTATTTTAGCTCCAATACCTTCATAATTGCTGCTTATGGAGATAGTCGGAGGATTAATAACATCATAGCCATCACCACCATTCAAAACATCAATTTTTTCAATTTTGCCATAATGAATTTGTTGTGGCGATTTATAGTTTATGACTTCTACGCCGTTGACAAACATTCCAATGGGTCCTATTGGAGTAGATTGGTCTTCATTTGGACTACTCGTTTCTTTTGGAATAAATTTGAGTAATTTTTGTCCTGTGAAAGTTTTATTTGCTAATTCACCAGGAATTATTTGATAATCCAAAGAAGTTGAAGATAGGTCGCCATTTCCAATTTGTATTAAACTATCCGAAAGTCTAATTACACCATTTATCGATTTTGCTAATTGCACTTCATTCGAATTAATTCGAATAATGTAGTAATATCCTTCAAAAATATTTTCTATTGGGTTGGATCCAGGTTCTGGATAGTAGTATATGTAATCACCGCTATAGAATCCATGATCATTTATTGTAATTGTATTATTTGAAATATTTGAAGAAGAAAATTTCTTAATACCTAACCCAAGACCAATTTCATAATTTGGAATAGACTCTGAAGCGACTATAGCATTAAATTCTGAATCATAAGTATTTTGTATGCTTGAAATCAAACTTTCTATATTAGAATTGCTGTGATCGGTATTGCCGTCCAAAAACTTTCCAAATTTTATTTTTCTCCGCACTTCCCACTCTTTATCATTGGATAAAGTCCCGAATGAAGTTGTAGAGTTGGCAGTAAATACTTTAGAACTGTTTATTAATTCAATTTTTCCTTCCAATACAATATTATTGGTAGAAGAATCTATCAATTGAACTTCATCGCCCTTTTTAAGGTCATGTTCATCAAATGTTTTTAATTTTATTTCATTACCAATTGCATCTAATACTTCTTCTACTTCAATTCTTGGAGATACATTGTATATCCAAGAAGAGAAATATGGATTTTTTTTGTCTACTATTTTTCCGATAGATTTTATTTTTATAGGATCTCCAACCAATAAATTTTGGCCAAATTCTTCAGATTGATTAAATGATCCTTTAAATTTTGATCCGTCTAAAAGAGGGTTTCCAGTCTCATAGATTATCCCATCAATATTTGATTTGGCAATATTGCCAATAATTTTCCACGATATTATTTTTTCATCTTCATCTAAATAATCCCCTGCTCCAGAAATAAAACCAGTTCCAGATATTGTATTGGATCCAATTATAGTACCTGTTCCATTAATTGATCCAATAATTTCAGATTCTTTTGATATAATAAAACCGGACAGACTGCTAATTGGTCCAGATTCAAAGTTATTTAAAACTCCAGTTATTATCAATTCAACTTTCTTGGTCGGATCGTTATTTTCATATCCATAAACACTTGTAAATGATCTTACGAAACTTCCACTTTTATATACTCTTGATGGAATGCTGCAATCAACAAATTGATTTATACTTTTACTATTATATGTTATTAGTTCTCTTCCGTCTTTATCTTCTAGATAAAAAGACCCAGAAGACGGAAATGATACTGTAGAATCTACAGTTATTACGTTTTTATCCTCTGTAGCATCTACCGTACATATTGTTTTTGATGCTACCTTAAATTCTCCTTCAATAGTTCCTGATGTGAAAGAGTCGCGATTATATCCGGAAGATAAACTTATGATATAATAAAGAGTAGTTTTGGATAAACCTTCGTCAGAAGTTAAAATAGATTTTTTCAGTGGATTGGTATTATATCTAACAACATCAACATCTGATATAGATCCAGAAGCTTTTAAAACTCTAGAATCATATGGATTTGCATCTTGGAATAATGTAAATCCTTTTAAATTTAATGGATCTCCAGATACTCTTTTACATACGAGTTTTTCAACTACTTCATAATTAGAATCTGATGGTTTGAGAAGATAATCTTGTGGCTTAATGACCTCAACTTCTTTGCCAAATAAAACTCTAAAAAGAATTTTTATAGATTCATCAGTTCCTTTTGTTTTAAAGAAATCTTTTACTCTACTGTAAAAATTTAAATCATCAATATTTGAATCTAGTTCCCTATTCTCAAATCCTGGAGCAAATTGTTTTTTAAATTTATCAAAAAAATCTTTTAAGAAAAGATTGCTTAAATTATATACGACACTACCAGTACTATGAGAAGATGCTTCGCTGGTTTCAAATACTACTTTTTCTTTATTTAATGAATTTTTTAAATTTGAAATACCACTAAATCCTCTACTACATCCAATAAACGAATTTGTAGTAATTCCTGTATATGTAATTATTTCGTTGTTTATTTTGAGCAATCCATATTTTGCTGGCCACCCAGCAGTTGATTCTACCGGAATAGTATCTTCGTCCGCTCCAATTTCAGCAGTTAGAGTTGACTGTGAATCAATATTTGTTTTTGAATATGAATCTAAATCCTTATATTCATCAAGGTTTGATATTAGATCAACAGAAGCTCCTTTAAATTCCTGAGAAATATAATACTGCTTTAGGAAATCAACAAATTTTGGATTTTCTGTAATAAAAGATTCTGGCAAACTTGACTGAAAAGTTTGGCTTATTTGTGTTCTTTCGGTCATACTCTAATATAGTTTGTCGTTGATGGATATGAAGAAGTGGACGCATAAAATGAACCAGCATTTGAATAACCACTTGATATTGTATCCAATACCATAGTAATCTCACTATTATTGGTCGCATATTGAACATAGAGATCTTGTTTTCCAATAACATCATTTGAATCTGGAGAAACTTCAAACTCTATAATATTTTCATCTCTTTGGGTGTTGGATATTGATATAGTATCTATAAGGATTTCGCCGGAGTTATAATCTACAGTGCCCGCATTTTTCTTCACTATGAAAATATTATTCTTTGATAACATTTTGAAAATAAAAAGTCTACCTTCGTTTGCAGATATCGGCAAATCCGAGAAATATAAATTTCCTTCCTGACCAGATATTGTAAACGCAGTTGACTTTATATTATATCCAGAAGAATTTATATAAAATCTATTACCAAAACATAACTCATATTGAGTATAAACATTTTTATTGACTTTTAGATTTCTGGTCATCTTGACTTTTGTTATATTTGATATAATAGCTGGATCAGATTGATCAATTAAAGTAGTAACTTTACTAAATTTAAATCTTCCACCAAACTTATTAACATCAATAGTGTTAGAATAATCTAAAATTGTATTGTGAACTTTTGTTTTCAACGCATTTATATCTCCAACAAATGATGCGTTATAATAGATAGAAGAATTGGTTTCTACATTTAAATATTTTAAGTCTATAATCTCTGGGACTATACCAGCTACAGAATATGTCTTTAAACTGTCTAATATTTGTCTTTTCGCAAAAGTTGATAAGTAGTTTGAATTTTTTGGTTTTACGGCAATAAAAACCTTACCATACTGTGGTGGATTTAAATCTTCTCCGCCATATGCTGATACAGATTCGGTGTTATCATAAATGTATGGAATTATTGCCTCGTAATCTCTTGCAGTTACAGCTCTATACTGTGATGAGTACAATCTAGTAGAAAAATATTTAATTGAATCCACTGATTCTATTTCAGCACCTCCACTCGATGAAGTATTGGTCGATATTAAAGATATTCCACTAGAAATTGGAATATCTATATTATTATTAGCAAATACTATTCCACTAAAAATAAAATTAGATACGCCATTACCCTCAATTCCAGAAGTTGTAATATATGATGCGGTAATATAATTATTATTTTCTAATTTTTTGCCAATAATTCCGTCACCAAACAAAATTCTATATCGTTCATCGTTTACTTCTTGAATTAAATATATTCTTGAGTCATTTTTAACATTAATGATATTATCAACTATAGTATAGTCTTCTTTTATATTATCAGTCTGAGTATTTTTTACATTCACTCTAATTGTAGAGGTATCTACAAAAGAATTATTCAGTTCATATTTAATACTAGATTTACTAGTGTCTACAATCCAGTTTTGTGTTGAGAAAGAGCCTTCGTAAACTGTAATATTTGAAAAAGATGCAATTCCATTAGAAACTGGTACGGTAATTCTCTCCGGAATTGAAAATTTCATATTTGTATTATTTCCTTCGCCTATACATACTAATCCTGCTTCTAAAGTAACTGTCTGATAGATATTTGGAATATCAGTGATATTAAAACTAATTATTGCTCTAGCAGATCTTCTAGATCTTGGGACATACCCAGAATTTCTAGCAAGACTAACAACATTCTCCCTTAATGTTGCCGTATCGAGGAAAACCTCATTGGCAATCATGTTGGAGTTATATGCTGTTAAGTAAGTATTATATGCCAGTATATTAATTAATACCGAAAGATTAGAACCTTCGTAATCATAATCAGTAAATGAGGTATTTGCTCCGATGTAATCTTTTATGGATGCCTTAATTTCATCGAAGTCTAAACTTGTAAACTGTGTAAATGGCATTATGCTTTATCTCGTTGATGTGAATACGAATGAAGTTTCTTGTACTCCTTCAGATACAGCTCCGACTATGTAAAACTCGATAGTAAGTTCAATTTCATGTTGATCTGGGTTTGAAATTGGAATTACATTCAAAATCTCTACTCTAGGTTCCCAAAACTCCAGTGCTTCTCGTGCAGAAGATGCAGCAGCATCTAAACTAATAAAATCTACCAATTCAAAGAGAGTATCGTATATTTTACTACCATAATCTGGTTCAAAAGGCCTTTCTCCCAACCTTGTAGTGAGAATATTCCTCATTGAATTGATAATTGCATTAACATTAGTTATTTTACCAATGTCATTTGTTGCAGGATGTTTTGAAAATGATAGTGAAATATCACTATAAACTGCCATTTTGCAGGAATGCTATATTTATTCTTTATTTATTCACAAAATTAATCGAATAAAAAGTCACCAGATGTATCTGCATTTATTACTTGGTCAATACTCTTTACTTTTTGATCAATTTCGTCATTTTCGACTTCTCTGAGCATTTTTTTGGATTTTTTGTCGAAAATTGACCCATAATCAGTAACTAAGGCTTCCGTTCCCCACATATCTCGCATATATTTTCTATCTCTATCTGGTTGGCGTCCCATTTTTTGCTCCAATAAGTGAATATTAGAACTTTTAATGGGGTTACTATCCCTTATTTTTATTTATTTGAGTTCTTTTGCAGTTTTCCAAAAATAATTTTCATCATTTCCAAGACCATCTCTATCATGACCGTTCTCAACTTGATAATATACTGTTGAAACCTTGAAATCTGGTGTTTTTGGTGTCTTTGGAGTTAAAGAATTGTCATAAATTCGAGTTCGATTGTTGGGATACAAACAAAATTGACCATTATCAAGCTCAATTAGGTTATGCGACTTATGTTCTGATGGATTTTCACTAGTTGAATAGTCTATTGCATCTGGATCTTGATGATAATTATCAATCGTACAAATATATGTGCCAGTTTGTGGACCAAAATCGCGAGTATTTACCTCATAATGCATTGAACCAATGAATTGTTTCTGCACTACTGTGACCCCGTAATCCATGCAATTCCAAAATTGTAGGTTATGTAGCGTAAGGTCAGGTTTCGGCGCTTCTGGGGACGATAGGAAGGCACTGATGGGCAGTTTATCGTACATAGCCGCATACTCTGGTAAGTATGTTTCAAAATAAAAAGTGCGCCCAGGTAACGATTTAACCGATACCCAGACGCCTTTTACATATTCTCCATGCCCACTCTTATGATCCATCAAATACTCCTTTCTTATCCATACTTCTTGAGAAGGAAGATTTGCTATTAAACAAGGCATAAAAAATTTCAATAACTCTTAATAGTTATTTACCCTTTCCCCTGCCCGCGATAACGCTTTTTAGCTTTATTACGAGAAGTTGCGGCACATTTTGTATGTTTACCCATCCCTTGACGAGTGTTTTTAGGTGTTGGGACGATAAGGTCACCAGTTTTACTACGCATTGCCATTTGAATTTACCTCTCTAATTTCATAATCTTCTGGACCAGTTTTAGATTTTCCTTGATAGAAATCTTCAGCAAGATCTAAAAATATATCTGCTGATTCTTCATGGGTCAAACCACTATGAATGATTTGACCCTTACATAAAATATTAAATAACGCGATTCTTTTCATGACCAACACGAATACGAGGATCGCACCAGATTTCAAAACCAGCTTCCTTGGCATCTAAACAGAACGAGACATCCTCACCACACATATCTTGAACTGAACCAGACTCAAATACTTGCATCTTAGGTGCAAACCAAGGATACTTTAATTCACTATGCTCAAATACTCCCTTCTTAATTAAGACCCACCCAAATCCAGTATAATCTACTGTAAATGGTTTCTTACGTCGTGAAATACTCTCAATTGTTTCATGATTCATTACACCACCATTGGTACGGAAATCATCCTCATCTAACCAATGTGCAACCGATGTAGTCTTTCCATCTTCTGTACAGTACCATCCAGAAACAATTGACTTCTCTTCCTCTTCTGCAGGAATAGCCATATCGCATAATTGCCAAAACTTTGTAGAATTAAATACGATATCGCTGTCAATCCATAATTGATAGTCATATTCAAGTTTACCATCCCAAGGTAATTGATCCGGTCCACGAAGAACATTCGCACCAAGACATTTACAACGTGCAAAATTAACCATAGAAGAGTAATCTTGACTGATCTGAATACTCATTCCATTTTGTACCATGTCAAAACATAGTTGTACAAAATTTTTGAGAAATACATATGATACTCCTCTGCCAGGAAGACAAAATACAATTGTCTTACCTCTCATTCTTTCTTTAATTGCATCATAATCCCATTCTGGGACTTCTTCTGTTGTTTCTGTTGTTACAGGCTCTTTTGCCTTTACGGTGAATCCTTTTGTCATTTTGTTTTAAAAGTTTCAGTTCAATTCTAACTCAATATGTATATACTGTCAATCTTCTTTGAAAAACTTGTGGCTCTTAATTTTTTTTCCCGGCGATTTTTTTTATGAACTTGAAATCACTCTCGCGTTTTGTCACCTCTGTAGGTTAGGGTAGTTAGGCATTTTAATATAGGGCGCGCATTATATAAGGACAAAACTTTTATAAAGACTGTCAATTAACGAATGGCTGCTGATAACACGAATAGGATAGCAACCATTCGTTCGTGATAATCAATTAAACAGCAAATCTGCAATCTCGTTGATAGTTTGCTCACTCTCAATATCAGCAACGATAATATCAAGAATGGAAAGAATTTCCTCTCCAGTGTTACCAACACGAAGCATACCGAGTGCAGTTGAACGAGACATAATAACGAGGACGAAAGTGTTAGGAACTAATGGTGAGTTTAATGACATCACCAGGTCAATTGTACATCAGGCAAAGATGTAACCGTTGTCGAAAGTTTCGGTGACGAACTTAGATTGTCCGTTAATTGCACCCACAAACTTTCTCACATACCAGTTGAAATCCTTCTGGAATACACCCTCACCAGTAATACAAAATTCAGAGCAAAGTGCATTGAGTCTTGATTTTGTGGTAACAGACTGATAACCACCATCAAAGATAGTCATGTCGTTATCACTAACCTCAGCGATCTTGTTGCCGTGCAAATACACAGTAGAGATGCCAGATTCAGCGTCGAAAGTAACACCGGTGTTAGCAGATGTCCAGTTGATGTTAGACTGAACAGCGGCACACATTTGCTTTTCGATCTTACGCATGAAGAATGAGAGAGAAGGGATGGAGAGCGGAAGGGGTTTGGTCCACCTCCCATGTGGCCAATATAGGGCTAAACCGGTCAAAGCACAATAGGCATTTGTGCCGGTTTCTCAGGTGGTTTTTTCCACGTCATGAGCATAGGCAGCAGCATGACGGCCAGCGACCACAACAGCAGACGATCCGATGCTGGGCCCGTACTGACGCTGTAGAATGCTCTCAACGTCCGGATCAACCGAGCGAGCAACCCAGACGCGGCCGCGGTCGGAGAGGAGCGAGGCAGGTGAGTAGATCAATGGGTTTTTTCCTTTGGTACATGGCCAATATAGGGCTAAACCGCCCAAACCGCAATAGGGGGCCAGGACACTTCGCAAACTGGTTTAAACTCCTTGACAGATCCCCAGCAGAGGCCCTACCAT
>NZ_NHCK01000078.1:0-11487 GCF_002172815.1 Hyphomonas sp. TMED31
CGATGACCGATACCGCGATGCAGGGCACTATCGCCCAGCTTGCCTCTGAAGACGCCCGCTTCACGACCCTCGTTGCACTGGTTGAACAGGCCGGCCTGAATGAAAAACTGGACGCCGATGGCGAATACACTGTCTTCGCGCCGACGAATGCCGCCTTTGAAAAGCTGGACCCTGAACTGGTCACCAAGCTGAAATCCGGTGAGGCCAACGACACGCTGAAATCAATTCTGAAGACGCATGTCGTCGAGGGTGAAACCATGAGCAGCGCGCTGGTCGAAGGCGACAACACAGTCGCCACGATGGCAGACGCAGACCTGATTGTCCGCAAGACAGGCGACAGCGTTACAATTGGCAATGCGACGGTCGTCGCTGCTGACATCGACGCATCAAATGGTGTGATCCACGCAGTCGATACGGTCATCATTCCAGCTGATCTGGAGCTGACCGACGAAGAAGAGACAGAGTCATAAGGCTCCTCCCCTTCTGGCCATTGTGCCAAGGAAAAAGCCCCGGCAGATCGCTCTGCCGGGGCTTCTTTCTTGGGAGGTTACGCAGTTTAGTTTGCAAACTCCGGATAGGCTTCCAGGCCGATCTCGGACTTGTCGAGACCGAGTTCCTCTTCCTCGGCCGTCGGACGCACGCCGATGGTGAGCTTGAGAACGTACCAGATGATGGCAGACACGATCATCACGAAGACACCGGTCAGAACCACGCCGACCANCTGGCCGATATAGTTCGGGTCACCAGCTTCGTTCGGCATGATGGCGTTCGTGTANGAGAACGGAACCACCATTGTGCCCCAGATGCCGCAGACCAGGTGAGCCGGGATAGCGCCGACCACATCGTCGATCTTGAACTTGTCGAGCAGCGGTACGGAGACAACAACCAGGACACCACCGACAGCGCCGATGAGNATGGACGCNCCCATGCTTGGTGCCAGCGGCTCAGCCGTGATGGACACCAGACCACCGATCGCACCATTGAAGACCATCGTGGCGTCGATCTTGCCCTTGTACAGGATGGCTGTCGTGAACATTGCCGCGATTACGCCACCTGCTGCAGCGAGGTTCGTGTTGGCGAAGATCTGGCTGACGGAGTTGATGTCAGCGATAGAGCCAGCGGCCAANTGNGACGCACCGTTGAAGCCGAACCAACCGAACCAGAGGATAAACGTACCGAGAGCGGCGAGCGGGATGTTGTTGCCCGGCATCGGATTNACCTGCTTGCCGAAATACTTGCCGATACGTGGCCCGATGATGATGGCGCCTGCCAGAGCTGCCCAGCCACCGGTTGAGTGAACCAGAGTNGAGCCAGCAAAGTCAGAGAAGTCCCAAGCGGAGTCGAGGTAACCACCACCCCACTCCCAGGATGCCACGATCGGATAGATGAAGGCGGTCAGCAGGGCTGTGAAGATCAGGAATGGCCAGATTTTCACGCGTTCAGCGATCGTACCTGACACGATGGATGCGGCCGTTGCCACAAAGACCATCTGGAAGAACCAGTCAGAAGCAGCCGCATAATCCCCGTGCGACTCTTCAAGTGGTGCGCTGGACCAGATGAAATCCGGAATGCCGAACAGGCCGGCGGCGACTGTGGCAGATGGGTAGGCCATATTATAGCCGATCAGCCAGAACATGATGCCCGCAACAGAGAACAGGGCGACGTTCTTGGTCGACTGCATTGCTGCGTTCTTGGAGCGGACAAGGCCTGCCTCCAGCATGCAGAAACCGGCNGCCATGAACATCACGATGATGCCGCCAATCAGGAACAGNTAGCTNTTGTCGACATAGGCGCTGGCACTTCCAGCAACGCTCTCTTCGAGCGCCGCAAGCCGGGCTTCCATGTCAGCATCCTGGGCATAAGCTGCTGCGCTTGCCATGATAGCGGCTGGCAGCAACGCTGCCCCGCGTATTGTATTTTTTAATGTTTGGCCCATCGGCCCCTCCTTCGTCACGAGACTGCAGAGCTCGGGACCCCCCGCGCTCTCCCAGAACCGATATGATTGCGGGCCCGTGCGAATGTCGCACCAGCATGGGGGATGACCGGTCTTTCTGGGGGGGCATGGTCAAAGCATGGGCAGTGATGCGGCGAATCGCCTAAAACTCCATCATCGCTGGACGATTGCTAACAGCGTCACTAGCTAAGGCTCATGACTCAAACGCACCCCCGGTCTGACCAGACGTATGACCTCGCCATCATCGGCGCTGGCCCCGTAGGTACGACGCTTGCCATCCTGGCAGCGCAGCGAGGATTTTCGGTCGCGCTTGTTGATGCGCGCGACCCGGACGTCGCGCCACGCCCGGATACTCGCACCTTTGCGATTGTGCGCGGCAGCTGGCGTTTGCTGGGCGCAGCTGGCGTTACAGACGCGCTCTGCGGATCGACTGAACCCCTCAACGGTCTTGAAGCGGTCGATGGCGGAACCCATTGGTTCGGTGCGCCCGGCGTATTGTTCGGCAATGAAGACCTGCCCGACGATCCGGACGGCCAACCCCTCGGGCAGATGGTACCCGCCGCCGCGCTGCAGGCGGCGCTAGATGGCACATGCGCAGACATGGAACAAATCCACTGGATCCGCGGAAAACTGTTCCGGGACATGAAAACGGGCAATGCCGGGGCGATTCTCATCCTGTCCGACGAAACACAAATCAGCGCACGGCTCGTCGCGGCCTGTGATGGCATGAAATCGGCGGTGCGCGAGTCGGTGGGGATCACGACCGAAGGACACGATTACAATCAGTCTGTCTTTGCGGCGAACGTGAAGCTGGATCGCCCGCATGAAGGCATTGCGCGCCAATTGTTCACGCCCGAAGGTCCATTCGCCACGCTGCCTATGCCTGACAATCGCGCCAATCTTGCCTGGTACATGAAACGCGGCGCGGCAGAGGCGATTGCTGCCATGCCTGTTGAAGACATCAATGCCGAATTGAATGCCCGATTTGCTGACTTTGCCGGGCCCATGCAAATTGATGGTCCCTATTCCGCCTATCCACTTGTCATGCAATTGGCGACGCGGATGGTAGGGCCTCGCACTGCGCTGGTCGGCGATGCTGCACACCGGATCAATCCGCTGGCGGGACAGGGGCTTAATCTGGGCTTCAAGGATGTTGGTGCGCTGATTGATGTCATGTGTGACGCGCGGGATGTGGGCCTGGATCCGGGATCGGATGTGAGCTTGGAGCGTTACGAGAAATGGCGCCGGTTTGATGCAACGGCGGCTGCCATGTTCATGGATGGTATCGACAAGGCCTTCACGAATGACAGCGCAGTTCTTAAGCCCCTTCGGGGTCTTGCGCTTTCGCTCGCACAAAAAATCACCCCGCTGCGACAAGCACTCGCCCGCCAGGCAAGCGCCGATCAGGCCCATCTGCCGAGCCTGATGCGCTAGTCCGGCTTTGCAAGCTCCCGCAGGAGTTTCCAGGTATAGAGCCCGGAATCATGCCCGTCTGAAAACCTTATACGGATGGCATAGCGCCCGACTGGCTCTGCTCCGACGACAGAGATATCTTCCGGCACAGGTGCCTGTGGCGGCTTGGGTCCGCTGCCATGTCCTCGCACCTCTGCAGACGGGCTCTCTTCACGCAGGCGCTTGTAGGNAATCGTACCGGATACCCCGTCCTCGAANGCAATGGCCAATTCCTGGGCTGATTTTCTGAATGCCANTTTCGTGGGCCAGGATGGTTCGCTCATGCGGTGGGCTCGTCATCGACTTCCACGGCATCCAGGTCTCGCGCCTCATCCGCGAGCATGATCGGAATTCCATTGCGGATCGGATAGGCAAGCCGGGCCTTCGGGGAGACGAGNTCATCTTTTGACCGGTCATAACTGAGCGGCTGGCGGCTGACCGGGCAGATCAGGATTTCCAGTAGGCGCGGATCAACCCCGGAAGGGCCCAAGCGCTGTGTNGCGGATTCNTCGGACATNAGNGCCTCTATTGCAGCGTGCCGCCGTCTTCGCCGGACACATCCATTTCAAGCAGGGTGATGAGCGTTTCAGCGCGATCTTTCAAGGTAGGTGCTTCAACGAGCGCCTGTTTTTCCATTACGGAGAANGGACATCCGGAGCAGAGGGCATTGACCAATGTTTCCAGCGGCGCTTCGTCCACAGCGCTCCAATCCGTCGACATGTCGTGCGCCTCAGTATAGTCGTGCAGTGCAGATACCAGACGAGACCGGTCAGGAAGTTTGGAATCTGGAACGTCTTTCAGGTCCGCTTCATAGGGTGCCCAGTCTGGCACGACCTGACGNTAGGGCGTCATCACGGAAAGTTCTTCCTTCACATCAAACCGGGCAATTCCGGTCAGCGTGATCAGGTAGCGCCCATCGCCGGTTTCNGACCACGCGGTGATCCGTCCAGCACATCCTGTATGGGCAACATCCGGTTTTGCCTTGGAGCCGCCCACAGACTGGATCATGCCAATCATCCGCGTNTCCTGAATGACGTCATCAATCATGTTCAGATAGCGCGGTTCGAAAATGTTGAGCGGCAATTGCCAGCGCGGGAACAGCAACGCCCCCGGCAGCGGAAAGATAGCCAGCTCCTCGGGCAGTTCGGAAAGGCGCGTGAAGCTGGGCTGTGACATATACTCGATCTCTTTCTGGTGTTGCCTGAAAGAGGGATGTGGCGCGCCTACGCCATCAGGCAAACATGAGAGACGCCAGACGACGCCGACCGCTGACGGTTGCTGGGTCAGTTGCGCCAGCCGCTTCNAACATTTGTAGCAGCTTTTCCTTGGCCTTGCCCTCTTTCCAGTCGAGGCCNGCGCNNAGNATNATCAGCAGATGNTCAATGGCGTCCCCNAAACGCCCTGCCGCGGCGTACTTTTCGGCAAGGTCGAAGCGCTGGTCATGATTGTCCGGATCAGCGAGTACAGCTGACAGCGCCTCNTCAAACTCATCCGGAGCGGCCGCGTCATCGCCCATCATGTCAATNGCCGTTCGAACGCCTTTGACGGCACTGTCATTGCGCTTGTCTTCCGGCACCATTTCCAGCGTGGCTTCGGCGCGCTCCTTGTCACCATTGGCAAGATAACACCGAGCAAGGCCTGCCAGCGCAGTAACGTTTTCAGGTTCCTGCTGGAGAATTGCTGCATAGATTTGGGCGGCCGTACCGATATCGCCAGCNTGGCTTGCCGCTTCTGCCTGTTCGAGCGCCTCGGCCAGCATCTTTCCGGCATCGGTGCCACTCAGCAGCTTGTCGATAAAGGCGTTGATCTGGCCTTCCGGAAGCGCGCCCATGAAAGCATCAACCGGACGGCCCTTGTCGAAGGCGTAAACCGCCGGGATAGAGCGCACGCCGAGCTGACCGGCATAGGCGGGGNTCTCATCAATGTTGATCTTGACCAGCTTGACCTGACCGCCGCGCGCGTCGACCGCCTTTTCGATGATCGGGCCCAGCGTGCGGCAAGGACCGCACCAGGGCGCCCAGAAATCAACGATAACCGGCTGGTTCTCCGACGCCTCCACGACGTCTGCCATGAAGTCCTGATCGGTCGTGTCCTTGATGTTCAGCGATGCCGTATCGGTCATANGTATTGNGTCCCTTGAATATCTGCACGGAACATGGGCCGCAGCNTCCCATTTCGCAAGGCAGCGGCCTGACACCGAAGCACGCGGTCTNCGTTCATCTGGCAGTCAATTCCGNTGTTGCACTTGTTGAAGGTGAACCGCGCGCAACGAAAAGCGACGAAAATACCTTTTTCGCGCCCTGTTTCTGCAAGGCCCGCGCGCTTAAGTACAAGGCCATTGGTCAACGAACTAAGGAGACCGCAAAATGTTGAATATCCTGGCAAGCCTTGGAGCGATCACCGCAATCGCAACGTCGCCGCTCCCACTCAGCCTGCAGGCCACTGAGGCCGCAGCGCCAGCACCGCAAGTTTCCGAACCGGCCGGCTTGAGCGAGGCTGATCGTCAGCGCCTTCTGAACCGAGCATCTACGGCCTTGGCCAAGGTTAAGACAGCCAGCGGCACGTTTGAGCAATTGTCNCCGGACTATAGCGAATCCACTGGCCGATTTGCGTTGTCGCGCCCCGGTAAGGTTCGGTTTGAATATGATGACCCAAGCCCCCTGCTCGTCGTGAGCGATGGCACAACCGTCGGTCTTCAGGATTCCGAGCTGGAAACCACTGATCGGGTTCCCCTCGGAACCACACCGCTCGCCTTGCTGCTGGATGATGACATCGATTTCGCCACAGAGGCGGATGTGTTGGACGTAACCAACCGAAATGGCCGGGTGGAAATCACCCTGCGCGACAAGTCTGGCGAAATGGATGGCACGCTGACTCTCGTCATGCAAGAAAGCGATATGAGCCTGACCGGATGGCACACGCTGGACAGCGGTGGAAACCTGACACAGGTCCAGCTGACCGATGTTTCTTACGGTCAGCGCCTCAATCCGCGCCTGTTTGTTCTGAAGGATTTCGATAAGAACTGACGTGTTTGCACCACACCCAAGGACATAACACATTATTCACTTGATTTTTTTCTGTGGAGTGACATCTTTGCAACTGTCGATGACGAAGCAAATCGAGCGCAGCAACTGACCCCCCGCTGCAATCCTTGTGTCATCCACCGTCGGAGCCTTCCCCTCCCGACGAGACGTGTAAAGCAAGCGTCTGGCGCGCCCGAACTTCCCCGCGTTCGGGCGCGTTGACGTTTCAGGAAACACTGCTACGCAGCCTGAATGTCTAATTCTCTCAAAATCGTCAGCTGGAACATCAACTCTGTTCGCCTGCGTGCGCCAAACGTCGCCGCCTTTGTGGCGGAGGAGCAACCGGATGTTGTTTGTCTGCAGGAAACAAAGTGCCAGGACGGCGAATTTCCCGAAAAGGCCTTCAAGGAAATGGGNTTGCCGCATCTCGTGCTGAACGGCCAGAAGGGCGGNCATCATGGCGTGGCCATCGCCTCGCGTCTGCCCATCGAGCGCATCGAGGCACCAGACCTGTGCCGCCACGGACATTCGCGCGTGATCGCGGCGAAAGTGGCCGGCGTGGAAGTCCACAACATCTACTTGCCAGCTGGCGGCGATGAGCCGGATCCCGAGGTGAATGACAAGTTTGCCCACAAACTCGATTTTCTGGAGCGACTGGGACCTGCCTACAAGAAGCAGTCAAAGACGCCGCGCGTCTTGGTGGGCGATCTGAACGTTGCGCCGCACGAAAACGATGTCTGGTCACACAAGCAGTTGCTGAAGATCGTATCCCACACGCCGGGAGAAACCGAACGTCTGGAAGACTCCCGCAACCAGGCCGCGTTTGTGGACATTGCTCGCCTGGCGGTAGAGGACCACCAGAAACTCTATTCCTGGTGGAGCTATCGCGCGAAGGACTGGGCCAAGAGCAATCGCGGACGCCGGCTCGACCATATTTGGATGAACCCCGCTGCACTGCCCGATACGAAGATCGACACCTTCAAGATCCACCTCGCATGGCGTGGAGGCTGGAAACCTTCGGACCACGCGCCAATAAGCGTCGAAATGAAGGTTTAAGGTTGCAGGCGATACCCGCCAGCATCTGTCAGCAACAAGCGGGCATTAGCCGGGTCCGGCTCCACTTTCTGGCGCAGGCGATAGATGTGCGTTTCCAGCGTGTGGGTTGTGACGGTTGCATTGTAACCCCACACCTCTGACAAGAGCTCGTCCCGCGCAACAGGCTTGCCCTGCGCGCGATAGAGATATTTCAGGATGTTGGTTTCCTTCTCGGTCAGGCGCACTTTTCGGCCGTCTTCCGTGACCAGCAACTTCATCGATGGGCGAAACTCATAAGGCCCCACCTGAAATGTAGCNTCCTCGGATTGCTCAAAGCTGCGAAGATGTGCACGCACGCGCGCCAGCAACACNGAGAATTTGAACGGCTTGGTGACATAGTCATTCGCGCCGGATTCTAGCCCGAGAATCGTATCGGCATCGCCATCCTGACCCGTAAGCATGATGATTGGTGCGCGCACGCCTTTCTGCCGCATNTGTTTGCAGGCNTCGCGGCCATCCATNTCCGGCATATCTACATCCAGCAGGATCAGGTCGATCCGCTCCGCCAGCGCGTGGGTGATCCCCTCATGCGCGTTTGCCGCCTGTAGCGTGTCGAACCCGTCATGCAGATCGAACTGTTCCGCGAGCGCTTCGCGCAGGTCTTCATCGTCATCTACCAGCAGAATGGTCTTTTTGCCTGTCACGGGCGTCTCCTTCGAATTCGAACGTCGCTGTGTATTGCGACTGGCGACAGATGCCATATGACTTTCCATGACGCGTGATCACAAGTCTGGGAGCATTTGGTGAGCCTGAAATTTACCGCAAGCCCGACGGGGAAATTCTCAGGCCCCGGCTTCACCGCCCGCTGCGCGCTGGGAAAGGGCGGGGTCGTTACCGCGTCACAGAAGCGCGAAGGGGACGGGGCCTCCCCTGTCGGGGTGTGGCCGGTACGCAATGTTTTCTACAGGCCCGACCGGGTAGAACCGCCCGTGACCAGCCTGCCACTGGTACCGCTCAAGCCTTATGATGGCTGGTGCGACGCCGCGAACCATCCGCTTTACAATCGTCCGGTCTCACTGCCCTTCGCGGCCAGTCACGAAAAACTCTGGCGAGATGACCACGTCTACGATGTGATCGTCGAGCTGGGTTACAATGATGATCCGGTCGAAGCCGGACGCGGCAGCGCGATCTTCCTGCACATTGCCCGGCCGAACTATGAGCCGACGGAAGGCTGTATCGCGCTCGAAAAAAGCGACCTGCTTGCGGCTCTGGAACTGATGCTTCCGGGTACCGAAATCGAAATCTCGTTCTAGGCTGAATAATCGCGAGGCCCGAACAGGGCGGTTCCGATGCGCACATGGGTCGCGCCGAACTGCGCGCCTGTCTCGTAATCAGAGCTCATGCCCATGGAGAGCTGTTCCAAACCAAGGCGCCCCGCGATCTTGGCCAGAAGGGCAAAGTGAGGACCGGCGGGTTCTTCGACAGGCGGAATGCACATCAGGCCGACCACATCCAGCGCTGCCTCACGTGCTATCTGGAGCAGACTTTCCACTCCATCGGGTGAAACACCCGCCTTTTGTGGCTCTTCACCCGTATTGACCTGGATCAGATATTTCCGACGCAGCCCTGTTTTCTCTTCAGCCTTGGCCAACTCCCGGCACAGTTTCGGCCGATCGATCGTTTCAATGACGTCGAACAAGCGCACAGCGTCCTCCGCCTTGTTTGATTGAAGCGGCCCGATCAATCGAAGTTCCAGATCTGGATAGTCTGCCTTGCGGTCCTCCCAATGCTGGTAGGCTTCTTGAACGCGGTTCTCACCGAATACTCGGTGGCCCGTCGCCAGAATCTCTTTCAGTGCTTCGTCAGGTTGGGTTTTGGTCACTGCAACCAGTGTCGGCGCCGTATCACACAGGCGCTCCAGATCGCTCAGGATCTCTGCGCGGCGCTTGGCAATTCCGGGGAAGTCCGTATCAGTCATCGTGATGGTGCAGAAACCCCAATCCGATGCGAGACGCAAGCTGATCTCTGCGGCGCGATGCGCTGGTCATCATTTGCCTTCATGGTTGCCACCTGCCCTGTTTCTCACCGATCCGAAGCGCACACCGGACCCGATCTCAGTGGCGGAAAACCTTCCTGCCGGGTGGGGAATTGTTTATCGGCACTTCGGTGCAAAGCATCGGTTGTGGCAGGCGCGGCAGTTGGCGGAGATTGCGAACCGGCGGGGACTGGCCTTGCTGATCGCGGCAGACCCCGTCCTTGCCATAAAGGTCGGTGCAGCAGGCGTGCACTGGCCCTTCNCGCAAAGGNACGCTGCCCGGAAATGGCGAGCTCGGTTCGACCTGATGAGTGTCAGCGCGCACGGTGGCGACGAATTGCGACAGGTGGAACCGGATGTGTTTGATGCGGCACTTGTTTCCGCAGTCTTTCCGTCGACCAGCCCATCAGCCGGCACCCCGATCGGTTCGCATCAAATTCGCATTCTCTCGCGACAAAGCGATATGCCGATCTATGCGCTGGGGGGCATAAATTCACGTAATGCGGCCTGCGTCAGTAGCTCAGCGGGTCTTGCGGCGATTGAAGGTATTCAGGACGCGTTTGGGCCCTAGAACTTGAACGCAGACTTCAGCCGGATACCGGCTTCGACTTCGCGGGATTCCCACGTTGAGGTGTCATTCAGCTCGTCTGCGCCAACACTGACCTCACCCCCGACCGAAAAGCGCGGCGTGATGCGGAATGTCGCGCCAGCCTGCATTTCCTCGCGTGGCAGGGGAGACAAATCTGTGCGGGACACCTTGTCCAGATTCAGTTGCCACCGCGTATTGCTGCCAAACTGCATCGAGAATTCGCGATCTGGCTTTGCCTGCCATACCGGCTCAGCGCTGGCGGGTTTGGACTGCGCAAATTGACGGTACCATTCAGACTGCGCGGCAGAGGTCTCTGAAATGCTGGGGGCTGCCAATTCCATTTCGGGCGCAGGCACGGAATCTTGCGCAGCAGCTGGCATAGCCAACGCAGCGCACAGCGCGATCCCGAAAGTTACAAAGCCCAGCTTCATTTCTTGCACCTCTGAACACAGAAATAGTCAGATGGGCGGGTAAAGAGAAGATTAAGAATCTGACAGGGCCGCGATTCTAACGCGATAGTGTGATTTCTATCACAATGCCGTCGGGTGAATTGTTCCATTCGGCGGCGATATTCTCTTCGGATGCTACACGATCCAGGCTGTTTTCGCCATATCCGAGAGAGATTCTTGCAAATTCTGTAACATCGTGAGCGATGCCAATTTTCCATGCATCTCCTTCAAGTGACGTGAGTCCGTCTTCCGCGGCCCCAAATTCAAGCCCGATCCGAGTTTTTCCGAATGTCTTGGTCACTCCGGCAGTCCATGATTCGTAGTCCGCACTTTGGGCAAGGCCGTTATCCGACTGCAGCCAGGTGAAGCCGAGGGATATGGTTTCGAACTCTGCCCTGGCACCTGCCGAGAATGTGGTGACGCGATCATAAACGGATGTCGCGTAGAACGGCGTGTCCACGTCCGCCGTGCTGGCAGCCAGCGCCGCACTTACCCGAACTCCTTGCTCCCGCAGCAATCGAGAGGCGTTCACTGAGCCCTCAACTGCATTCGTCAGCGTGATCGGCGCGACACCCGGCAGGTTCCGGTCCGCATCGCGATCAAGGCCCCTGACGTCTGCTTTGGGGGTAAAACTCAGCCCTGCGCGGATTCCGACAAGGCGGGGTGTAGCATAACTCAGTTTGGCCGATGGCCCCGTCAGATCATGCCGCGTGGTAACCATGTCGATGCCTGTCGGATCAAGGGATTGGCGGCCAAGTGCCAACGCGCTGAAGACCGACGGTGCATTTTCCTGAAAGCGTGCGGCAACACCCTCATCCCTACCGAGGCGGACTTCACCATAACCGCCGTCTATGTAGACGTAAGCCTCTTCCAGCTCGGCCCGTAAATCGACCTCGTCCGGCGCCGGCCCTGAGGCGAGACCCGTGTACGCACCCTGAAAGCCAGGTTGC